>CAJWMI010000044.1 GCA_913043185.1 uncultured Fidelibacterota bacterium
AAAGTAAACACGAGCCTACAATCGTAAAAACTGAGGGGCAGCAGTACATTCATTATAACAAGGCTGGTTTAATTATGTATACCCTGTCAGATTTTATTGGCAAGGATCGTTTTAACCAATCTCTCGGAGATTTTATAGAACGATTTCGCTACCAGTCTGATCCCTATGCTAACATAGGGACATTTGTGGAGACCATTAAAGAGAATACCCCGGATGACTTAAAATATCTAGTGAGTGATACTTTTGAAAAAATTACACTTTATGAGAATAAAGCAAAGGAAGCAAGTGCTATAGAAAATGAGGATGGCACATATGAAGTTACCTTTACAGTAGAGGCTAAAAAGGTATATTCTGATAGCGTTGGTACACAGACAACAGGAACACTCAATGATTGGCTGGAGGTAGGTGTTCTTGGCGATGTAGAGGTCAGAGGGATAAAGCAGGAGGTCCCCATCCATATTGAAAAAGTATTAATATCAGATTCTCTATCGACATTTTCATTTATTGTTAACCAAAAACCAACAAAAGCTGGAATTGACCCAATGAATAAATTTGTAGACCGGGATATAGATGACAATTTGATAAGGGTAGATATCGTGTTTCTAACAGAAAAAGAAAAATAATTCAATCAATTTCTGAAAACTTTTTTGTGTAGATAAGTCGTAGTAAATTATAACCATCATTATTTTATTTTTACATATAATTGAAACGGGGGAGGGGTAAATGTCAAACTGGGATAAAGACAGTTTTATCGAGCATATGCGTGAGAATTGCAACCGAGAGATTGCGAAAATTGGGGAGTCTATTATACAATTTGCTGAGAATCACGCCTCTGATATAAGCTGGGGAAGAGGATCAGACCACGGCACCATGACTTTCAGGTGTAATAGTGATGACGGCAATTTGCCTCTTTTTCATATGACATCCATTGGCCAGCTTAATCTCCAAATCAATTTCATGCGTAGCAAAGAAATTCCTCCAATGGTAATCCGCGATGTTGTGATAAAACTTGAATCAAATTTTCTTCGTGACTATGATGAGGATGGTTATCCTAGTGATGTTTTTGTGTCAATGGAAGATCTTTTTCATACTCAGAGTCAGGTTGATAAATTTATCAAAACGATGGAAGGCGCTACTTATAGGCTAAAGCAATAAGTAACTCCAGGGTTTAGTTTAATTTCAATTCTCTAGCTATTATAATTAATGAAGCCCCATCATTCAGTAGCTATAATATTCTTTTTAAGTAATTTATTAAGTCAGAGCTTTGTCTCTGAAGAGCTTCCTATAGGGCTTACTGAAGAAGAAAAAAATAATTTTCATCTGATTTATGAAATGGGTAGAAATACCGAACCCCCGATAGCTCCCGTTAGAAATATAGCTGAATATGAAAGAATGAGTGGGGTTCTTATTCGCTATCCTTTTGGTATATCGTTAGATATTATTAGAGAATTATCTGAGGATCTGATTGTATACTGTCTTGTATCAGAGTCTCAGCAAAATAGCGCATTAAATTCAATGAGTGGGGCCAATGTAAGTACAAATAATGTCCAGTTTGTGGTTGGACCTACAGATAGTTATTGGACAAGAGACTATGGTCCATGGTGGGTGGTAGATGGGAATGGTAATATGAGTGTAGTAGACTTCACCTATGACAGGCCAAGGCCTAATGATAATGATGCCCCTTTTAAAATATCTGAATTTTTAGATGTCCCATATTACTCTGTTGATATAGTGCACACAGGTGGTAACTATATGACAGATGGTTATGGTATCTCTGCTTCTTCAGATCTTGTATATGAGGAGAACAATTGGAGTAATGATGCCCTGGATAGTCTCATGGGGCTTTACTATGGAGTAAATACATATCACATTTTACCAGATCCGAATAACACTTATATCGATCACATTGATTGCTGGGGAAAATACTTAAGTCCAACAAAAGTCTTAATACGTGAGGTACCAGCTAGTCATCCGCAGTATAATGAGATTGAATCGGTAGCTAGTTATTTTTCTGAGTCATTAAATAACTGGGGATTTCCTTGGGAGGTTTTTAGGGTATGGACACCCAATGACCAACCCTATACTAATTCGTTAATCGTAAATAATAAAGTTTTGGTTCCAATCATGAATAATGCCTGGGATGATGAGGCTCTCGAAGTTTATCAGACAGCTCTACCAGGTTATGAGGTAATTGGCTTTACAGGGAGCTGGGAATCCACGGATGCATTACATTGTAGAGTGAAAGGAATACCAGATCTTGAAATGCTTCAACTTTTTCATATGCCTCTTCCAGATACTGTTTCTGCAAATGATTCTCAGGGTTACGATTTAGAATTGGTGGTTGATGACCTTAGTGGTACTGGAATAATTGATGACTCTGTTAAGGTATTTTGGAAAAATGAGAATACGCAAAGTTATAATGTTAATTATTTATACGCTTCTGATATTCCTGAAGAAATAAATACATATAGGGGATTCATACCAGTCCAGGCTTTTGGGATAACAATTAACTATTTTCTGAGAGCAGCTGATAGTTCAGGAAGGGTTGAGTCAAATCCTATAGCAGGATACCATTCTTTTTATGCGGTGCCTACAGATGCATGTAATAATTGGGAAATAGGAGATATGGACAACTCTGGTCAATTAGATATATACGATATTTTAATTCTCGCAGATCTTATTGTATATAATAATAATTTTGGCGTTTGTTGTGAGTCTGTTGCAGATATAAATGCAGATGGAGTACTAAGCATAATTGATATTGTTACACTAGTAAGTTTGGTCGTAAGCCAGTAGAATGAAGCAGGTAAAATATGATTTGGTATTGATTGGTGCCACGGGATTCACAGGGAAATTAGTAGCTGAGTATCTTGCCAAAGAATATGGTGTGAAGAATGAAAATTTTGTTTGGGCAATTGCCGGAAGAAATCAAAACAAGCTTAACGATCTAAAAAATCATTTAAAAAATATTGATCCTGAAGCACAAGACCTGCCTGCTCTTTTAGCAGAAAATCATGATAGAAATTCACTTGATAGTATTACCTCTGTTACCAGAGTAATTATAAGTACCGTTGGGCCATATTTAAAATACGGGAAAAAACTTGTGGAGTCTTGCGCTTCAAATGGAGCAGATTATTGTGACCTTACTGGAGAAGTGCCTTTCATTAGAGAGTCCATAGACTCATATAATACGATAGCACAGGATAATAATTGTCGAATTATCCATAGTTGCGGGTTTGATTCGATACCATCTGATATAGGTGTTTTAATGCTTCAAAAAGAGGCAATTAAAAGATATGGAAAGCCTTTTAATAGAGTAAGGCTGTACGCTAGATCAATGAAAGGTGGGCTGAGTGGTGGAACTATCGCCAGCATGATCAAAATATCAGACTATGTTCGCTCAAAACCCGAACTTTCTGGGTTGTTAGGAAATCCACATGCACTTAACCCAGATCCACAAATCTTCAAAGGAGTTGATGAGCCTAGCTTGAGATCTGTAAAATGGGATAAAGATATGAACCTTTGGATATATCCATTTATCATGTCTGGAATTAATACAAGAATTGTAAGACGTTCAAATGCGTTGATGAATTTTTTATATGGTAGATCTTTTACATACAGTGAGGTATCATCTTATTCTAAGGGGGTTTTTGGATATTTTAGATCAATTCTAATGCTAATGGGTCTAGCTTTGCTAAAGGTCGGCATAAGCTTTAAAACATCACTCTGGTTTCTTAAGAAGTTTATTTTACCAAAACCAGGTCAGGGTCCAAATCGAGATAAAAGGGAAAATGGATTCTTCAGGTTATTGTTAGTAGGTTCAAATAAGGGCAATAAAATTACTTTATCTGTAAAAGGAAACAGAGATCCTGGATATGCTGCAACTGCAAGGATGATAACTGAATCTGCGCTAAGTTTAATTTTAAATCGTGACTCTTTGCCAGAGGCTTTAGGTGTACTAACACCTGCCTCAGGAATTGGTGAGGTGTTAGTGTTAAGGCTAAAAAATAAAGGAATTACATTTACGCTAGAATAATTTTTATGGTAATGTTTATTAATTAGTACAAATTTAATAACTTATCCACTATTATTCTTCCACATATCAGAATAAATGAATAAAAAAACAAATTTTTTATTACACTTAATTTTTATCATTGGATGCTCAAATATTGTTGATGAGGATTCTCTGATAGAAAAAGACACCCTCAAATATTCAAATAATAGTAGTAGCCCATTCACTGGTGAGGTAGTTGGGAAATATGCATCCGGCGAAGATCGTGTAAGAGGTAATTATAAAGATGGCAAAAGAGAAGGCAGATGGGTATTCTTGCACAAAAATGGAAAAGATAGTGAAAAAGGCGAATATATAAATGGGAACAAAAATAGTGAATGGAGAAAGTGGTATGATAATGGAATATTAGCATCAAGTGGTAAATATGTAGATGGAATGAAAGAAGGGCTATGGAAGTTTTGGCATAATAATGGAAAAAAAGAAAAAGAAATAAAATTTTTGAATGACCAAGAAGATGGTCAGGCAAAGATATGGTATTCTAATGGCAAACAAAAAATTAATATCTCTTATGCTATTGGCATTAAAAGCGGGGAATACGTTGAGTGGGACCAGAATGGGAAAAAGATTTCTGAAGGGATCTATAAAGCCGGAGAAAAATGGAGTGGTTATTTTGGAGGCGATCACTACATAAATGGTGTTAAAGGATCTTTGTTTCTAAAATTTTTTAACAATGGGACTAAAAAAGTCGAGGGTATTTTAATTGATGGACAAAAATCTGGAACATGGAGTGGATGGTTTGCTAATGGTAATAGAAAATATACTGGTAACTATAGGAAAGATAAAAAAGATGGTAAATGGATTGAGTGGGAAAATAATGGAAATGAAAAAATTAATGGTATATACAAAGATAATCTGCCTTGGAAAGGTCAATTTGGAAATTATTTTTACAGTAATGGAACTATTGCACAGGAATATATTGAATACTATGAAAATGGACAAAAAAAGATTGAAGGTAGTTACATAAGTAATAAAAAAAGTGGTGAATGGTCAGAGTGGTATGAAAACGGAAAACAAAAATATGCTGGAAACTATTTGAATAATCAAAAACATGGTAGGTGGATTGAGTGGGACTTTTCTGGCAATGAAATAATTAACGGTGAATATAAAAATGGTCAAAAATGGCAGGGAAGGTTTGGGGAAAATAATTATATAAGTGGAATGCAAAGAGAGGAGTACTCTGAAAAATACCCTAACGGTCTTGTGAAATCTGCTGGTGTGTTAGTAAATAATGTAAAAATAGGTAGTTGGAGCTACTGGTATGATAATGGGATTCTAGAAGAGTCTGGATATTATGATAATAACATAAAATATGATGAGTGGACTGGAAATTATCTAAGCGGAAATAAGAAATATATTGGTAGTTATATTGGTGGTAAGGAGAATGGACTTTGGACTTATTGGTATGATGATACCCTAAAAAAATCAGAAGGAAGTTATAAACTTGGAGTAAAAGAAGGAGAATGGATTGAGTGGGATGAAAATGGCAGTGTATTAGTAAGTATTATTTATCAAGATGGTGAGAAATGGACAGGAAGGTATTTTGATGATTTTTATTTGAATGGTATTGAGAAAAAAGGCGTGAAGATCAATTACCCTGACGGGGTAATCAAAGAAGAGGGTATATTGTTTAATGAAAAGAGAATAGGACGGTGGACATTCTATCATAATAATGGAAAACGAAAAAGTACTGGTTTATATGTTGATGGACAGGAAAACGGAAAATGGTATTATTGGTATAAAAGCGGGAAAAAAGAAAAAGTAGGATCCTACGTTAATGGTATAAAAGATGGGGTTTGGCATGGTTGGTATTTTACAGGAAATAAATTTTTTAAACGTCAATATAAAAATGGTCAAAAAAGTGGAAATTGGTTTTGGTGGTATCAAAATGGTCAAATAAAATATGATGGTAAATATATAGCAGATGTAAAAGATGGTAGTTGGACAGAGTATCAAAGCGATGGAACTGTCGTTGTTGATGGAGTCTATGATAAAGGAAATGAATGGGATGGTATTTTTAGTGGGTCGTATTTTTCAAAAGGAAAGAAGGCAGAAGAGTATTATGAATATTATGGTGACGGAAGTATTAAGTCTGAGGGTTTGGTTATTGATGATAATACAAAAATAGGTAACTGGATCAATTATTATAATGATGGTGCCAAAAAAAGTAATGGTACTTATAAAAATAATAAGGAATCTGGTGAATGGCTTTACTTGTATAAAAGTGGAAAGAAGGAGAAAAAGGGAGCATATTTAAATGGTTTGATGGATGGTGAGTGGAATGGCTGGTATTATACTGGGCAACAATTTTACTTAAGGACATATAAAAATGGTAAAAAAGATGGACGTTGGATATGGTGGTATAATGATGGAAAGAAAAAATATGAAGGGAATTATTTAAATGATAAAAAAGATGGGAAATGGATAGAATGGGATAATGATGGCAATCAGGTAGCGAGTGGTATTTATCATAATGATGTTAAATGGTCGGGTATTTTTGCTGATGGTAGATATTTCAAAGGTAGAATGGCCAGCCAACAAGAAGAGTATTATAAAAACGGAACGATGAAATCTCAAGGTTTGCGTATTGGTGATGTTAAACTTGATCTTTGGACATATTGGTATGATAATGGTAATAAAAAAGAAGAAGGTTCCTATATCGAGAATCGCAAAGATGGCTTTTGGATGCAATGGTATAAAAGTGGAAAAAAGAAAGATCAGGGAAGCTACAAAGATGATGAAAAAGATGGAGAGTGGAGATCTTGGTACTATAATGGGCAGAGGTATTACAAAAGGAATTATAAAAACGGTCAAAAAGATGGAGAGTGGGTTTGGTGGTATGATAATGGCCAAAAAAAATATACTGGCATATATAAAAATGGGAAAAAAAATGGTCAATGGTTTGAGTGGTCAAGTAATGGAGCACTAATAATAAATGGGGTTTATAAAAGCGGCAAAAAATGGGATGGTGATTTCAAAGGCGAAATTTACATATCGGGGAAAAAACAAGATTAATCATTTATTATATATAGTTACTTAAGATTTTGAAAAAAATTTAATGGAGCATGGTTTACGATTTGCTGCGATTGACATTGGTAGTAATGCCATGCGTCTTTTATTTTCACGTGTAATCGTTAAGGAAAATGAACTTCCGTATTTTATAAAAGAGTCTCTTATAAGAATGCCTCTCCGTTTAGGTCATGATGCGTTTACAATGGGAAATATAAGTGAAAAAAACTGTGATTCTTTTGTGAGTGTAATTGTGGGTTTTAAAAATTTAATAGATGCATACAATCCCCTTAGCTACAGAGCTTGTGCAACTGCGGCTATGCGCAACGCAGCAAATGGACCTGATCTAGTTAGATTAGTTGAAAAAACTTCTGGTATTAATTTAGATATTATTTCCGGGCAAGAAGAAGCTGCCATGATCTTATCAAAAAATATAAATCATTATTTAAAA
This sequence comes from uncultured Fidelibacterota bacterium, assembly GCA_913043185.1. The sequence continues at coordinate 7,530 of CAJWMI010000044.1, forward strand.
ACAAAAAAAAATTACATACATATCGATGTAGGAGGAGGTAGTACAGAACTAACGATCATCGCTAAAGGTAAGAAAATAACTTCAAAGTCTTTTTCAATTGGTTCAGTGAGGCTACTCGAAGATAAGGTGCAAAAATCTTATTGGAAGGTTATAGATGACTGGATAGGGGAAAACACAAGTTCTTTAGATTCTATTAAGGCTGTAGGTAGTGGTGGGAACATAAATAAAATAGCTTCAATGCTTGGTAAATATAAGGGTAAGTCAGTTCATTATAATGATATAAAACAAATTATTAAAAAAATAAGCATGAAAAATATTGAAGAAAGAATCACAGAATTGGGTCTCAGGCCTGATAGGGCAGATGTAATTATTCATGCTAGTAAAATTTATTTAAACTGTATGAAATGGTCTGGCGCAAAAAAAATAATTGTACCACAATCAGGTCTTGCTGATGGTATAGTTAGTCAGTTATACGATGACTATAAAAAAACTATAATTTAAAAAGTAGGTTGTACCATTAATTGACTGATTCTAATAAATCGCAATTTCGACCTAAACATCCGATTATGGTTTGGGATGGTGAATGCGAATTTTGTAGGCTATGTGCAGATAGATTTAAATCAGCGGGTACCGGTAAAGTCGAATTTATTCCATTTCAGGATTTGCATAGCAAATATCCTAAAGCACCGCAGCTAGATTACAAAAAATCAGTAGTATTTTTTTCTAAGAATGGCATCCGATCAGGAGCGGCTGCTATCTATGGCTATTACAGTGAGATTGGATTACAATGGCCCTTAATGCTATATAAGAGATTAAATGTCTTTTCAAAAATATCAGAAATTTTATACCAATTTATTGCAAACAACAGAAAGTTTTTTCGGCAAATAGGACAAGTATTTTGGGGGTCTAATTTTTTAGCTGATACCTACAAGGTTAGCGGCTGGTTATATGGACGGTTGTTAGGCCTTGTAGGCCTAATCGCCTTTTTCTCTTTTTGGACTCAGTCAGATTTACTTATTAGTTCAGAGGGTTTAGTACCGTTCAAAGATGACCTCCAGCAGATTGAGGGATATATTACCACTACAAACAGTGATATTTCAAAGTGGTATGCTAGGCCAACTCTTCTTTGGTTATCTAAGACTGATTTATGGCTGGATATTATTTTGTTTTCAGGTATTTTTTCTTCTATTTTATTATTTATTGGCATTATTCCGCATATTTCTATTGCAATATCTTGGGTTTGTTACCTCTCTATTTCATCAATTTCTGAGCCATTTCTGAATTTTCAGTGGGACACTCTTCTTCTAGAGGCATATCTATTATCTTTCTTTTTTGTGCCTTGGAAGATCTATGATAATAGGAAAAAAATTGAGAACCCTTCGATTATTGGTAAATGGTTATTATGGCTACTGATTATAAAGCTAATGTTTGAATCTGGGCTTGTTAAATTTACTTTTTTTGGACAAGGTGGATCGAATACATGGAGAGACTTAACTGCACTTAATTATCATTTTTGGACTCAACCAATTCCATCATGGATCAGCTGGTATATTGATCAACTTCCTAGTATTATAGATAAAGTATCTCTATTCTTTACATATTGGTGCGAATTAATTGTGCCATTTATGATATTTTTCCCAAGAAGAATTAGACGTATTGCATTTTTTAGTTTAATCCTATTCCAGATTTTAATCATTTTGACAGGGAACTACGGATTTTTCAATCTTCTCACAATAATTCTATGTGTCACCCTATTAGATGATCAATTAATTGCGCATTATTTTGATAAGTGGTTAAAAATATCTAAACAAGAAAGCACAACCAAAGCACTGCCAGAAAAAATAAAAATGACTATGAGTGTAGTGATTTTTTCTTGTTTTATTTACACAACAATATTTTTTGTGAATCGAGATTTAAAGGGTAGTGATTTCAATCAAAGTAGGAATGAAATATCCAATTTAGGCAATTTTATTATTCAGACTGCTCAGGTCAGTAGGTCGCTTAATGCCTATGGATTGTTTAGGGTGATGACTATCACAAGACCTGAAATTTATATTGAGGTTTTGAACCAAGATAGTTCATGGGTTCCTATTATTTTTAAGTATAAACCTGTAAAAGAAGACCAAAGACCTAAGTTTTTTTTCCCTCATATGCCCCGCATAGATTGGCAGATCTGGTTTGAGGCTCTTTATTTTGAAAGGCTTATAAGCAATCCTTTTGCACTTTCGACATACCAGAGATTTTTACAGACTATGGTTTCTGAAGATTTAGAAAGAAGTGATATAAATATAAATAATTTTATTAAAGATGAAGACCGGAAAATACTATCCTCTTTACAATTTTCAGAAAGACAAAACTATGTTAGAAGACTTGAAGCTAGTATTAATAATCATTTAAGAAATTCTTACTGGTTTTCCAGATTTCTATCAAAACTAGCTCAAAAAGATCCTTTAGTGGCAAGTTATTTTGATTCTAATGATATAGCAGAGATTTTAAGTATGCGTGTGAGCTTATATCAGTACTCGTTTAGTAGTGGTGAAGGTGATTCGCAAAATTGGTGGGATATTGATAAAAATAATAGCCCTTCAATAGTTATTGATCTAAGATAATAAAAAAATACCTACTAAAGAATTTTTCCTATATTTAAGTCTCCTTTTAGTTGGAGATTTGCAAATGATAGAAAAATTAAAAAGTTTCATGGGTAGCCACCCAAAAAATTCCCCTATAACTAAGGATAAGCTGTGAGGCGTCTAATGTTTACTATCAACATGCAAAATAGTTTTAGGGGAAAAATTTAAAATGATATCATAGGAAATAATAAAATGAGATATAAATACGTATTAATAATTCTGATCTTTTTCTCAACAGATTTTTTACGATCACAAGGAGCTCAAGAGTTTGGGAAAATATTTAAAAAAAGCGAGAACCAAGCTCCTGTCGCTAGCGCTGGTGAAGATGTTAAAGTTCCTCCAGGAACTACAATCACAATAAGTGGTGAAAAATCAGGAGACCCAAACGGTGATGTTTTACAGTTTGAATGGTCACTTCCACCATCATTAATGCAAAAAGATAACTATCTTTATGATCAGACAGATACAGTCAAGACCCATAAGGGAAAAAGTAAGGGATCCGTTGATGTAATTAAGACATATACTCAAAATTTTTTACTTGATATACCTGAATTATTGCCAGTAGGATCAAAGCACATCGTTAAACTAACTGTCAGAGATAAAAAAGGACTTACCTCAACAGATTCTTTTGAGATAGAGATAGTTGAACCTGAGAAGGATGATATTGAAGAACAAATTACAGCAGGAGAAATAGCTGTAAATACTGAAAAATTAAAAATGGGTAAAGAACAACCTGATGCAATAATATCGATACAATCACTTTCTATTGGCGAACTCGTGCCAATGCAAAAAGAAGCCTTAAATAGTATGATCTATCACTTGATCAGAGATACAGGTATGAAAGGATTAATTGATCCAAATCAATATAGGCGAGATACATTATATACAATTACAGAGGCAGATAGTACAAACCCTGCCGTTACTTCCAAATATAATCTGAATTGTCAAACAGATTCTTGTGCTGCACAAAATGCTATTATGGATGGTGCTACTCATGTTCTCTCGTGGTCCTTTAATAGATACAATATGTTAGAGCTACACTTTTTTAAGGCTAAGGAATATCTCAATAAAAAACAGACCTATTCTTGGTCGATTTTTACCGTACCAATGGATAAGAAGGATCTAAAAACTATACTTCTACCAAGTGCTCTGGCAATTGACAACAACGGTGATATGATTGTCGCAAGCTCAAGTACACATAGTTTGTATGAGGTAGGTCTGGATCAGGAAGTGGAAAAAATTATTTCTGGGAAAGTGTATAACGCAGATCTAACCAACCCAGCTGGTATTGATGTTGATTCTGATGGGAAATTGTATGTGTCTGATAGGGATAATAACAGGGTTTTTAGCATGTCTAATGGGAAATATAATATGCTAGCAGATCGTACCTCATCAATAAAAATTGAGCACCCTACCTCTATCCGGGCATTAGATAATGGATCAATTGCTGTATTGTGTGAAGGAGACCAATCCATTCGATTAATTAGTGATCGAGGCAGAATTAGTACAATCCTTAATCCAGGGGTCATTGAAGGGATGAAAGATATCGCAGTTGATAATAAAGGAGAGTTTTACGCAGTTAGTCAATATCTTGGTCAGGTATTTAAAATTGTAGGAATAGATAAAGTTGAGTTAATCGCTGGATCAAAAAAGGGAACTGGCCTTAGAGGAAACGGTATAATTGCTAAGGAGGCTGAATTATTTGAGCCAATTGCCATCGATTTTGATCTCTCAGGTAGGTTATACATTGCAGAGACAGGAAAAGGTCTGGTACGCTACATTGAAGATGACAGTCTATTATATACAATGGCCGGAGGTGGTTTTAGTTGGGATGGTTTAGGTCACTCCAGATCCATGGATGTAAAATTAGAACACCTGTCTTATATGAGATTAGGTCCAGGACCTAGTATTTATCTTAGCCAGATGATCGAACATGCTATAAGAGTGGTTAGTGTAAAACAAGAACCATCATGGATAGCATATGATATCCATATGACACCAATGCATTCGATTTATGAATATGGTGTCGCTGGACTTGAACCATATTTTAAGGAAACAATACCAAAAATTCTAAAGGGGTATCTACCAAAACAGAAAAAGTCTTTTGGCAAAAGATTCAAAGACTTTAATAAAAATATGGCAGACTATTTTAAGGAAAGGCCACTTCTTTTTGCTGTTCTGTTATTGTTTGGAAGTCAGGCGACTTCTGCAGCTCTTGGAAATTCAGGCTCTTTAGATATGCCACCAGATTTCCCATTTTAATAGTAATGAAAGAATTAATCAAAACAGTTAACGTTTTTAATGAGGAGTAGATCATGAAAAAACATATTTACATATTGCTAATGATTGCGATACCGCTTTTAGCTCAAAGATCAGAGCGCAGAGTATCAGCATCCAAATCAAATAATGACCAATCGTCTTTGATTCAAGAATCATCTACGATTTCTGTTCCAAGGCGGATATCGTACCAAGGCATATTAACAAAAACCAATGGACAGCCTGCTGCTGATAAATCCTATGAAGTGAAGTTTAGGCTCTATAAACAATTGGATGGGGGGGATTCTTTTTGGGAGGAGACTCAGCAGGTATACATTAATGATGGACTATTATCTGCTACTCTAGGCATTGTGAATGAATTAGCAATTATACCATCATCTGCTTTTTTAGAAGTAGAAGTGGAGGGAAGTGTTCTACAGCCTAGACAGGAAATGACAGCTGTGTTTTACTCTATCATAGCTGATACTGCCTATCATGCAAAAGGGTATACACAAACCGTAGATATGGCAGCCGTTTCATTATCTGGTGACTATTATGATCTAAATAATCTTCCAGAAATTGGTTCCATTGCACAACAAGATTCTGCTCAGATAAACATAAAAGGTGGTACTATTGATGCTGTCGTTATTGGAGCTGATAGTGCCTCTTCAGCAAATTTTACTCAGGTTGATGTAGCAGGTTCTGTAACAGCAGATGTATTTGTTGGTAGCGCGGCTGGTCTTACAGGGATACTTGCCGATTCTCTTGGTGTGATTAGTGGGCAGAGTCCGCTTGCGATGGAGGGTTTAACGTATGATGATAATGAGATGGTATTTACCATAGAGGATCCAACTGAAGATCGCATAATTAATATACCCGATGTAAGTGGAACGATGATCACTACAGGCAATGATGAAAATATTGATGCAGTTGGAACTATAGAGGTTGGAACATGGAATGCTGATCCAATTGGCGATACTTATGTAAACGAAGACCTGACCGTTTTGGGAGGAACGATCGATAGTACAATAATAGGTGATTCTATTCCTGCTCTTGGTCGATTTACTACTATAACAACTCAAGAAGGGATAAACATTGATGATGGAAATACAGTATTATCCAATGTTGAACTTGGTGTTTTAGATGAAGTAGTCCAAGGACAAGTATCTGCAGGAAAAGTGCTTGTAGCAAGTGATGATAGAGACATATCAGGAATCGGAAACATTACATCGAATGGTGAAATAGTTGCGGAGTCTTTTGCAGGAATGTTCATCGGAGATGGTTCCGGTATCACTGGGGTCAGTGCAACTAGTGTTGGTACTTTGACCGGTATTAGTCCTCTTGCTTTAGACGGGGAAAATATTGATGATTTTCAGACAACAATTCAAGTTGAAGAGCCTTCAGTAGACGCCACAATAATTATACCGAATAATAATGGCACAATGATCACAACAGGGAATGACAACCTCATAGATGCTGTTGGGACTATTGTCGATGGTGTTTGGCAGGCAAATATCATACAAGATGATTATATATCTGATTCTCTAACATTAAACAATGGGACTATCAATGGTATAGCTATTGGTTCAATAGACCCAGATTCAGCGAGAGTTACTCATTTGAGATCTGTGCATGGTATCTCACTAGGTGACGGCTCAATAGATATATCACCGGAAGAAATTAGCTATTTAGACGGCGTTTCAGTTGGGGAAGCAGAAACAAATAAAGCACTTGTTCCAGATAGGGAATTATCTATCACAGGGTTAAGCAGTATGACGATTGAAGAGAATTTCTTTAGTGCCTTCGTTGGAATAGATGACATTGTTATTGATGGATCTAGTATAGGACATGCTGATGATGAAGATCTAGTTACGCTTTCAAATGGCAGTGTTAATGTTTCTGGAAATATAGAGGCAAATAGTGTAACCGTATCTGGGACCATTACTGCTAGTGACTTTACCGGTACTTTTAGTGGAGATGGTACTGGGCTGACAGGAGTATCAGCTACAGAGGTTGGTGTATTATCTGGCCAAATTCCGATTGAATTTGAAGGGACTACTGCAGATCCTTACGAAACAAAATTATCAATTACTGATCCGACTGAAGATCGTGTGATTAGGATACCAGATGTAAGTGGTACTTTATTTACAAGTGGTAATAAAACTGATATTGATAGTGTTGGGATATTAACTGGAGGTACGTGGAATGCTTCGGTCATCCAGGATTCATATATTGCAGAAAATTTAAGGATCACAGAAGGTATAATAAATAATACGGTTATTGGATCAGTAACTCCAAATGAGGGTGGATTTACAAATGTAACTGCTTCTGGAGCGGTTACTGGTGGAAGTATCACCGATGGTACTGCAACGATAGATGATGGTGCAGTGACGGGTGTTACCACCATTACAGGTTCTGGTTTAGCAACCGTTGGTGCTTTGGATGTGGATGATGTACTGGTAGATGGTGCGACCATTGGTCATACCGATGATACAAATTTAATTACCTTATCGAATGGTACGATGACAGTTGATGGAACTGTCGCAGCGACGACCTTAACGGGTGATGGTTCTGGTATTACGGGTGTATCTGCTAGTTCGATCAAGTCGGATGATATTACAGCTGGTGATGCAGCGGTAACGATCAGCACTTCTACAGGTGCGATCAATCTTACTCCTGCAGATGGTTCAGCGATCGTATTAGATGGTGCGGTGAATGTTGATGCAGGTGTGGTGACTGGTGTTACAGCTCTAACTTCCTCTGGAGCGGTTACTGGTGGAAGTATCACCGATGGTACTGCAACGATAGATGATG
>CAJWMI010000045.1 GCA_913043185.1 uncultured Fidelibacterota bacterium
TTTCTCGGCACCGACAGCTGGGATGCGATCTGGACCGGCAACAACATCGACATCACGGGAACGATGGCCTTCAGGCCGGTTGATAATGGCGAGCGGCTCGATGTGGTTTCCGATGGGTTCACGGTAGAGATCGGCAGCTCTGATTTCGCCGTCAGTGGTTTCCTGGATCCGCTCGGGATCTTTGATGCCCTGGTTAACGCCCTCAGCGGGCTCTTCACCGGGGAGGTCGAAGATGCGGTCCGGGGTGCCGTCCAGGAGGCAGCCGACGGGGAGATTGTGCCGATCCTGGCCGAGGCCTTCAGCAATCTCAACCTCGACCTCGCGATTGACCCTGTTTCGCTTGAGACCCGTCTGAGCGATGCGGTTGAGGGGGCCGGAGGCCTGTCGCTTCTTTTCGATGGCGGCTGGACCAGTTCCGCTCCCGCCTCTCCATCCTATCCGCCCTACCCGGGCTCCCTGCTGGGCCGGGCACCCTTTCCGGGCTTTCCGCTGCCCTCCTCGGCTCAACACCCCGTTGATGCGACGATTTCTCTTTCAACTGACACCCTGAACCAGGCACTGGCGGAGATTGCGGCCGGGGGCGATCTGGGCACGACCCTGTCGCTGGAGGAAATTGAGAGCCCCCTTCCGCTGAATGTCAGCACCCTGGCGATCGGCCTGGAGCCGCGGCTTGTAAGCCTGCCGGGTGTCGACCTGGATGACCCCCTGGTGGTCGAGGTCGCAATACGCCACCCGCCAAGACTGCTTCCGGGCGAGGGTGCCCTGGACGCCGCTATCCTGGGAGTAGGGGATCCCTGGCGCTGGAGGGCGGGAGACAGGGAGCCGCCGGCCGGCTGGCACGAGAGAGACTTCGATGACAGTGGCTGGCAGCAGGGCCCGGGCGGCTTCGGCTATTCCTCCAACCCCGAAGAGCTTCGTGAGGTCAGGACGGAGCCGGGGGGGCTGGGCACGGGCGGCTACCCCTCCCTCTACCTGCGCGCAGCCTTTGACCTTGGCGATGTTGATATGCTGGCCCTGATAATAATAGTCTGCTCAAACCTTGCGCCTTTTAAATAGTCGCAGTGACTAGAAATAACCGGCAGCATGATTCCTTTTTTTTCTACGTCTGTAACCCCTAGCCCGATCGAGGCCAATAGCTCAGTCCTGGCTTCCTCAAAATATTCAAAATATCTTGAATAATAGACGATCCCCATTTGGTCGACGTCTTTATAAAATATTTTTACTCGATGGTCAAAAGAGATCATTTGCTATTCTCATAGAATCCGAGCTTGTCATATTTTTCAATTCTCAGATCAATAAACGATTCAGGATCAATAGACTCTAGCTCGCTCAGCGCATCAAGAAGAGCCACCTTTAGATTATTTGATGAGGAATCTATGTCTCTGTGTGCGCCACCGTTTGGCTCTATGATTATTTTATCACATATCCCCAGCTCGACCATATCATCCGGCGTAACCTTGAGCGCCTCTGCTGCCTCCTCTGCCTTACTGGCATCTCTAAATAATATAGACGCACAGCCCTCTGGGCTTATTACAGAGTACCAGGTATTTTGCATCATTAAAAATCTATCACAGACGCCGATTCCCAGAGCGCCGCCGCTTGCCCCCTCACCAATCACAACTGAAACAATAGGAACTTTCAAGGATGACATGCTAATCAGGTTCGTGGCTATGGCCTCCCCCTGTCCACGCTCTTCGGCACCAATCCCTGGGAACGCACCCGGGGTGTCCATGAACGTAACCACGGGCAACTTAAATTTTTCAGCCAGTTTCATTATCCGCATTGCTTTCCGGTATCCTTCTGGCCTCATCATACCAAAGTTTCTGTATAGATTCTCTTTGGTATTTCTACCTTTCTGCTGTGCGATAATGGCTATCTTTTGTCCATCAATTTTTGCAAAACCAGTGACCACAGCCGGATCATCTGCGTATAGCCTGTCGCCATGCATTTCCATAAAATCAGTGAAAATAGCGTCTATATAGTCTAACGCATACGGGCGTTGGGGATGCCTCGCAAGCTGGACACGCTGCCAGCGGCTTAGAGAAGAATGAATTTTATTGATCTGCTGGAGTCTTTTTTCATGCAGCTTTGCAATTTCCTTTGTCACCTCTTTTGAGGGCTCAGGGACAGACTCTTTGGAAGAAATTTCTTCATCTAATAGTCTGACTGGCTCTTCAAAATCTAAATAATACTTCAACTTAATATCTAAACTGTTTTTATGGTTTCAGGTTACAGAGAACTATCCGTTTAATAAAGTTTTAATTATGATTTCAAGGTCTAGTTTCAGGTTTTGGTTTTGTATGTAGTAGTGCTCAACAGCCCGCCTGATGTCTGGATCAAACTTAACATTCCGTATCCTCTCAAGCCCAGTGATCCCGGGCTGACACAACAAATTGGGATTATTTTTACTGGACTCTATCATGGACGAGCCAACAAGACTAATATCTCCAAGGAAGACACTGACTAACAGAGGGATGTCTCTTATGAGCTTATTTTTAGAGTCAAACACTCTGGTATCTATTGTTGAACTATTCTCTCCCCAAAAGCTCATCTGTATTACTTTTCCGAATAGGTAATACCCAATAATAATCGGAGATAATATAGATAATAGTATAAAAGAAAAAACCAGGTCAAATATCCGTTTTGAAATGCGGTGCAGCCTGTAAAAAAGATTATACTCTATGTTTACAAAAGAAATACCACCTATATCCTCTATATTTGTTTTCCCCAATAAAATATCCCTCTCATGCGGCACCATTCTATAGATCAGTCTTAGGTCTCTGGTGGTATCCATAAAATTAAGTATCTGTTTATTTGTAAAAGCAGAGGTGGAGAAAATCACCTCACAAATATTATTACTATCCGTTATTTGTCTTAGCTCATCCACATTCCCTATAAATGGTATCGGAAGTTCTCTATGGTTTGAGGGGCACTCGTAGTCAACAAATCCGACCAGGTCTAGACCACTGTCAAAACGTTTAATAATATTCTCGGCGATCCTTATCCCTTCTGAGTCCGCGCCTGCTATAATCGATTTTCTAGAAAATAATATCGACTTCGGGTGCCGAACGCTACGAAAATAACCTCTGGAAATAATATAGTGGAGCAGTACCCGCCAGCCAGGAATAAATAAAACAATGATCGAAGAGGCTATAATTATTACAAGCCTGGAGTATGCATATTGTTTGAAAAAGTAGGTAAAAAGTACTGCAATCAAAAAGCCAGAGACTGACGCGATTAACGCTCTAGAGTATGATAAAATATATCTCGAATATAGCTGGAACAATGATCCCACAGTTATCCACAGTAATACATATACCATGGGAACAAGACCCTTACTGACAATGATAGGGCTAAGATTAGAGAATCTAAAGTTTATTGCAACGATAAAAGCAAAAATAATAACTAGCATATCCAGGGCCACAGAGACAAACAAAGATCGCTTTTCAATGATCGCAGAGATAAACTTTTTCAGGCTGATCCCGGCTGCTATAAAAAAGCGCGTAAATAGACCCAGTGTCGATGAAAAATGCTTGTTCACATAAATATTCATTGAATGATAGAATGCCTCTCTGCTATCGTATGGGGCTGTCTTAACAGACTCTCCTTTATAGTGTACAATCTTTGTCTCTGGAACATAGTGAACCTCTTGACCACTTTCCCAGATCCTTGCACAAAGGTCCAGGTCCTCTCCAAACATGAAAAATTGTTCATCAAAACCACTAAGCCTATTAAATGTTTCAGAGTTTAAAAGCATACAAGACCCACTTATAGCATCGACCGAGGCATTTTTTTCCGGATCTAAATATGTAAGATTATATTTCCCGGCCCACTTTGAATTAGGAAAAATTCTGTCCAGGCCCAATATCTTTGGCAGGGCGACTTTTATTGTTGGAAAAGACCTCTTGCATGCGAGCTGCAGGGTGCCATCTGCATTTAAAATTTTGGGTCCGACCATGCCAACGTTTTTGTTCTTATTTAAATAATTAACCAGTACAGATATTGTTTCCTCTTCGATAATTGTATCGGGATTAAGAATTAAATAGTATTCCCCGGTTGCAACTTTACCGGCCTGGTTTACGGCCCTACCAAATCCAATATTTTCACTATTTGAGATAACATCTATGGATGAAACATGATCATAATTTTCCTTAAGATATTCGCATGTCCCATCATACGAATTATTGTCTACCACTATGATTTCCAGTTGTTCATAGTCTGACTTCATTATTGCGTCAATCGCATGAGCAAGATAGGAGCGGACATTGTATGAAATAATTATTACAGAAACTTTTTTCATACTACCTGTGCCACCCAAAAATTTTCCAAATTCTCAGTCTCCAAACCATAAAAACAGCTTCATAAACAATTTTCTTTGACATTTTTGATTGTCCAATAGTTCTGTCTGAAAAAATTATTGGCATCTCTTTAATCTTATATCCCTTGATCCAAGCTCTAAAATTCATTTCAATCTGAAATGAGTATCCCTGTGAACGTACTGAGTCAAGGTCAATGGCAGACAATACCTCTGATTTCCAGGCTTTAAAGCCACCGGTACCGTCCATAATTGGCATACCGGTAATCAATCTAGAATAGGTATTTGCTCCATAACTAAGCATCAGCCGCCTGAGGGGCCAATTAACCACGCTGATTCCCTTAATATATCTACTTCCGATGACTAAATCATATTTCTCTAAGCGTTTAACCATCATTGGCAGATCTTTTGGATTATGTGACAGGTCAGCATCCATTTGAACAATACGTTCGTAATTATTTTTCAGCGCCCATTTAAATCCATAAATGTATGCGGTCCCTAATCCTGATTTCTTTTCCCTTGTTTCCAGGTGAAGATTTTTAAACTGGGACTGTAATTCTTTCACTTTTTCACTTGTGCCATCAGGCGAATTATCATCAACGATCAATAGATCAAAATCTGGAGAATTACCTAGTACCATATTCACGAGGAGTTTAATATTTTTTCTTTCGTTATAGGTTGGTGATATGACCAGAGTTTTCATGTCTTATTTTTGTTCCACTATAGTCTCTAAACATTCTTTAATTGTTGGAGGTTCCAAATTTAGAATATTTTGAGCATAATCAGATGTTAACCCACTTTTTAGTGGTCTTTTTGCAGTCTGATTTAATTCAGAGGTTAATATAGGTTTAATTAATGATTTTTTTAAATTAAATGCATCGGCAATTTTATTTGCAAAATCAAACCTGCTAACCAGGTCACCGTCTCCCCAGTGAACCAGGCCGGTTACTTGTGTATCAATCGCTCTGTCTATGACAACAGCTAGTGAACCTGTCCATGTCGGATTATTCCACTGATCTTCAACAACACTAATCTCTTTTTCTTGATTCAGAGATTCTACCACCCAGTTCAGAAAGCTTGCTTCAGATTTACTAGAATAATCGTATAAAACATTAGAACGAATTACTAAACTATCCTCTGACTGATCTAATAATAATTTCTCAGACTCAAGCTTAGACAGTCCATACACATTTAACGGGTTTGTAGTATCCTCTTCTTTGTATGGGCCGCTTTCTCCATCAAACACATAGTCTGTTGAGACATGGATAATAGGTCCCCTAAATGCATTGACCAGATTATCTACTCCTCCGATGTTGATCGAATAGGCTAGCTCAGGATTTTTTTCACAAAGATCAACACTGGTCATGGCAGCAAGATTAACAACCAGATCTGGATTGGTCATTTCCACTACCTCTTTAAACAACATTGGATTGGTTACATCTAGATATATACTTGATCCACCAGAAGTATTATTTCCTGTCGTAGAAATAATTTCATATTTCGAGTTAAATATTTTTTTTAGAGACATCCCCAACTGGCCGGAGGCACCGGTAACAAGTATGGTGGTCATATGTTCTCCTTTAAAAAACCTGACCTGAAAGATTTTGCAATAAGCCTCATTTGTCTGATGTATACTGCCTTTGGCTTTCCGGGGTTGTGTACTAAAGTGTTAATGTGAAATGTCCTGTCCGAATGATGGTCATAGAATATGTATGAATAAAAGGGGCCACCTTTGGCCTCTAAAGAATCATTTGACTCCCAAACCCCTGAACATTGCCAGCCCCTATAATCATTAAAATAAATCCTCTCTAGTTTTAATCTATGTTCATTAAATCTAATACTTTTATAATTATTAATGGGGAATTTCCAGACTTGTTTTCCGACCGATAACTGGTCGCCAATACTATTGCCGTTATTCCATTTTACAGAAAGCCAACGATAAGGATATTCAGAGCCCATCCAAAAGAAATTCATTTGACTATCATTTCTTAATATTTCCCAGCCCCAGGGTATATTTATGTGCCACCCATAGTCTTGACTAATTTTTTCTTCATCCTCAGTCTGATTATCATCGAACAGGAATCTACTGCCTCTGAGTCTAAATTGTTCATCATAGTGACCACGTAATAGTTTTTTATTTTTATCTAAATAATTAAATAAATGTTCTTTGCTAGAGGCATTAATAACGACATATATCTGATCTTTTGCGTGCAGGTCTCTGGTTAATAGTACCGGGTTATCATCTTCTGAATTATTTAGCTGTCTCTCAGGTAATAACTTATGAAGCAATCGATAGCCAGGGTTAGAGTTGTCTCTGTCAACTGATGCTATAATTATCTGAGCATATTTTTTCAGGTCTTGGTAATGCTCTGGCCTGGAAAAGATTAACTTGAATAATGGCTCCGGCGCTGGTGTGTATAGTGTATCATTAAAAACAGTTGTCAAATATTCTTTAACTATGGGTTCATCTATTTCTGAACATACCACTCTAATCTCATCATCCATCCCGATAGAATCTTTCTTTCCACCGCAACCAAAAACTAATAAAGAAAATAAGAAAAAGAATGTCAGCCTGATAAAGTATAAAAATTTCATAGATTAAATTAGTGAGCCCTTTAGTTATAAACTATAATCTAGAGGTCCATTTAAGATGTAATTTCCCATCCGAGTAAGAACTTTTTTCTGGAACCGCATATTGTAGTTCAATAAGTGCCCTATCTGTTAACCTAAAAACGCCTATCCCTACACCAGTTTTTGGCGTTTTATCTGGTGCCATCCCAATATCAAAAAATAAAAGAGTCCTCAAGAATGGATTTTTCTGAAAATGAAGCTCTACAGTCTGAATCGAGATGGCGTTAGACCTAAACTGATTATCCGTGTAACCTCTTAAACTATTTATTCCTCCATATCGTATACCCCTGGCCGGGTTTATCACACCGTTCAATGATCTAATTTCTTCGTTCAATGACTTAAAACAAAAGTTTATTTTATTATTTAGTGGTAGAATATGACTCAGGTTCATACTATTGTTCATATATAATTGATCTTGATAAGTATCCTTACCAAGATGAGTTTCTAGACTAAATGATGTCCCTTTATCCGGCAACAGTCTTCTGTTAAGGCTATGATGATTAAATGTGATTGATAGACCCTTAAAACTTGATTTTTTATAATTATAATTTTCCCCGCGGCTTGTTGTGTTAATTCTTCCTGCATTATAACCAAGAAAAAATGATCCGAAAGACATATTAGTAATTTCAAATGAAATACGTGTATCTGTTTCTGTATAAAGCCCGTTCACTAGTTCATAATTGTAAAACGTACTTACGCCCAATCCATTATCAAATATATGTGGACTGTTTAACCCTAAATTAATCGACTGACTGGTGGAATCAAGTTTCTTCCAGAAAAAGCTAAGGCTCTCCATTGTGTTCCAAATATTTTCTAATCGCATATCTAATTCACCATTAAGATTCCATTTATTATTGTCGTTTCTTGTGGCACCGAATAAACCAGAAAAATGGCTATTAAATTCTGGCTCCAGATCAATCACCATGCCGACTCTATTATCCATGTATCTTCCTATGTTGATATCTGGCTTCTTGCTAATAAAATAGTATTTATTCATGATCAAACTTTTTTTCTTTTCCATTTCCTCAACAAGGCTATGATCTATAGCACTTTTTGGTAGCCGGTATACTATTCGATTTAAAAATTTTGGTAATATATTTTTCTCAGGAGCGACTATGATAGTGTCTATTATTTTATCTAGATAGCGTCTCCTGTAAATAATATTTTTAAACTCCATGCCATAAGATTGTAGAGCATACTCTATGTTCAGCATTTGTCCGTTTTGTATGATTGAGTCTAGTGTATTATTGATATAGACGCTGTCAGGCTGGTTAAATCTGATTGTGTCACTACATACTACAAACTGAATGAGCAGGTAATAAACGAAGAATATCTTACAGGTACGCACGAAATTCACCTAAAACTGTTGTCAGATTATTATATCTTTCATTATTGATATAGCCAATGGACAATGAGAAAGACATATCCTTATTAAAAAAATAATTAACACGCGTGCTGAGACTTATGTTTTCTCCTATGGTAAAACCGTTTAATGCTTCCGGGGGCAGTATTCTAATATCAGATTTTTCGTTATTCTTTTGCCACATTATGCTTGATTGCAGGCTCCCCGATTCTCCAAAAAATAGTCTGCCATTATATTCAAGGCCGATCCCATGGGCACTGAACTTATTGAGATAAAATTTTCCTCTATCTTGACCATATTTTATTGATATTTCTGAATCCATATTTCGCCTGTTTTTTGTAGATAAACTCATCTCATACCAGCCGCCATATACATTGCGATTTCTAATACTGGTGAAGCCTGATTCAATATCTTTGTTATGATAGAAGCCAGTTACTTTAAGGTTAGTATTTGTGCTGATACTTGAGTGATAGTCTATCCCTGACTCCAGGTGTTTTAACAGTTCATTCCCTCGAGGATCGTATCCCTGAAGATCATAAGAAAAAATATTGTAGACTCTGACCCGATCCATTGATCTTTTTTGTTTCCAATCAATTTCTATCATATTATGCAGATACGATCGATATAAAGTGGTATCCGCAATGACCGGTTCAATAAACCCATTAACATCAAACTTAGTTCCACTATAGTCATAGCTTGTATCCATTTTCAGTCTCAAGCTTGGATAGCCTTTTAGTTTATCAAAATCAACTACCAGTCGCTGAGAGCCATTAACATTTACCATATCTATTCTATCCCCAGTCGGGACTGAATAGCCTACATATGCTCCGTTTGGGTCCCTGATGAATGTATTGAAATTATTATCGTACCTGTAGTCTCCGAGGCCTACTCCAATGGAATCATAGACAATAGAATAATTTTCATTTTGCGTTCTTTCGGTGGATGCATTCAGCTCAAAATAGATTGGCCTATCTGGTTTTTTATACGATAGTTTTACTCTACCAAGAAGATAATTTAGATTGTCTACACTATTATCAAATTTTTTTATACGTCGTTTTAGTATTAAATTATTTCTCCATCCTGTTCTACTTTGATTCACATACTGCAGAGATGATATAAGGTCTTTACTTTGCTTGTCCACAGGCTCATTATCAATAAAGCCAAAATAATTATCCTCTCTACTATCGATTCCCACCTTTATTGATTTATTTTCTTTTTCATAATTAACACCGCTTCCAAATACACTATAGTTTATGGAACCGGGTTTTTTCTCTTCCTGAAAACGGAAAAATGGACGCAAATATCCAGAATGTAATTTTACGATGCCGTCCGTGTAGTTATACATCCCGGATGAAGATGAAACCTGTTGATGTTTTAGGCTTGTGCCCTCAAATATTCCACTATCAACTTTATGATCTAGTTTCATCTTTCCTTTTTTCAGCCCGCCTATATCTAAACTAGAGAATTCAACAAGTGTGCTACTAAACTTTTCAATATTAAGGAAAAACCTGATCGCTGACTCTTGCTCATTTAATACTCCGATGCTGTCCAAGTCCCAAAATCGTTTAAAACGAACATTCCGATCTAGCCCAAAAGAAGAATAATTTTTCTCTCTGACTCGATTACCGCCAGATATAGCATACGTGATACTACCTGTTTCTATTGAGTCTAATATAAAACTCACCTCATATAGTCCTCCTTTTTCAGACGCATTCATGCCAGATAAAATATTATTGTCAAGGCCAGATCTAGAGAAATGAGTTGAAAACGATAGTTTATTTCCAAGTCTATAGTTTCCCCTCGCATAAAATAAATCCTTAGATCTAGGAGCATTTATCCTATGATATGGACTATATAGATCCTTATTAACTGAGCTGTTCCCATGTTCATAGTATTGATAATAAACTTTTCCCGCGTTCGATATTATTTTTTCATACTTACCGCTTACATCAAAGGTAAAGGTAACTCGATACCGCTTGTAACCGGCTTCCATAAAATCAGGGTCATATCTATAGACTTCACCATCTAAATAATAGCTTCCAGAGGTATCTTCAACAGCGCCGTAGATAATTAGATCACTGTCATCACCGGCTGCAATATCTTGATACAGATCGCTGTCAGAAGACAAACTATTCGTATTATCTTTTTCTCTTATAACACCAGCGACAATGTTAAAATTTTCTGAAACAGTTGACCTGTATGAGCCACTGATGATTTTTTGAGAGTATTGACCATCAATATATTCATACTCCACAAAGATATCTGAATCAACGTGGATAAGATGCTTAGCTGTAAAGGTGATTTCGGCTAAAGAATAGTCAATCACATAGTCATAGTTTGCACCTCTAATCATCATCTCGCCATCGAGCCAAACTTTTTCAGAGCCAGAGATTAAAGATATATCCTTACTACCTTCCTTTGACCTAAGCCTATACGGGCCCTGGACACCATCAAAGCCAACAATATCAGCGGACATATATTTCCCTCTTGTTGAGGCAATAAGAGCATTTCCTGTGAAATTATTATATTTAAAGTTATTGTTTATTCCAATTACTTTACGCCTTATATTAATGAGTTTATCAGATTTAATATTATACTCAATGTCTCCAGCATCTAATGAATAATTGGGGTGTTGCATCGATATGTATACCTGGTCAATATCTTCAAGATTTCGTGTGTTTCCCTCAGGCTGTAGAATCATATCTTGATCGCTTAATACAGCACTA
The DNA here is from genome assembly GCA_913043185.1 of uncultured Fidelibacterota bacterium. The sequence goes on from CAJWMI010000045.1 coordinate 11,036, forward strand.
AGCATAATATTGTTGTCCAGTTCCCCGCTTATATTTAAGTGGAGCCCTCCAGAAAATTCAGACATTCCCTGAGTAGATAGGTTTATCTGTCTGTTAAACGTTCCTGATGTATACAGGCTTTCATCTTGCATCTTTATCTTCTGATGAAAATAACTTTTTGGTATACTATGCCTGCTCATGATTGAGTCTAATGTTGGAAGGTTTTTCCAGCTAGGTCCGATCGAAAGAGGGAGGTCACTTTCAATCGCATCATATTCAGCAAGAACATTTACTGGTTTTTCATATCCATTTTCCCAGTATATGATTCCATTAATAAAATCAACGCTATCTGCTCTTACCTTATCGCCATTGACTGAAAACGCTATTGACTCTGGAAAAATAAAATTATTTGTTAGCCTGTATCGGGTTATATTTTTTCTCAAGCGTAATGTATCCCTAACAGATATAGTTTGTGAGAAAAGTGATTGGACTATAATCAGTCCTACAATGAAGGGACTGCTATTTATACTGCGCATTTAAAATCAAAATATGGTCTTTTGATAATACAGCTACAGATCTGTTCATGCTTTTTATATCTAATATTGGAATACTAACCTGAGGTATTTCTAGCCTCTTATTTAATAATATTGATAGCCCATCTCCATTATTATTAAATACAAGCCAATCATCTCTTAATGGCACTAGAAACTCAGCAGATTTTATTTCAGGATAGTATGAGTTATTATACTCTCCGTGTCTTGAAAAAATATGAACGCTATTATCACACCCTAGCAAACCAAGATCGCCCTCTTGATTAATTACAATTTGAGAAAGACAATAATCAATACTATCGTACCTTTTTAGATCAATATGTGGGATTTGTCTCAGCTTTCTTTGCTTAAAAGAAAAAATACTATGATACTGAGACGAATACATATAAACAGTTCCCCATTTATCAATCGCAGCTAACTCTGGATAAAGTCTAGGCTCAAGACTAATCTCATTCATATAGATTAAACGGTAGTCTAATGAAATAATCTTATTCTCTAGCCTATCAATCAGCAAAATACCATCCGGAGCAACACCAACCCAAATTGGCTCTGAGAATGAAATAGTTTTTCTACCAAATCCGCCCACTAATTGTAAATCATTAAGCGAGCCAATACTTACAAGCTGATGGTTTACCCTATCCAACAATAAAAAATTTCCGGCGACACCCCATTCAAAAACATCAGGCTTAATATCTAATATTTCTAATTCAGAGGGGAAAATTTTATAATCAACTATAGTTAAGCCAGACTGGGCGCTGACAATGCAACTCAGAAATATTATATATAATATTTGTCTATGGATTACTCTCACCACTAGTCTGTGTTATAGGCCATAAAATAAAATAACCACCTATGAATACCATGATGATACTTATTATTTGGGCACCACTAAACATGTCAAAAAGATACTTCTCATTCGTCCTAATGAACTCAATGAAAAATCTTTCTACTCCTGCAATAATTAAATAAATAAAAAACAAGCTCCCTGGCCTATTTATTTTATTTCTAAGGTTCCACAAAAGCATAAAAAATAAGAAACCGGCAAACGATTCATACAACTGAGTTGGATGTACTGTAATCATTCCGGATGTAAAATCAGATGTATCTACCCACGGATAATACATCGAAAAATTTGAAACCGTGGTCGGAGGTAATCCGTTTGGGAAAGAAACTGCCCAAGGAAGCTTACTCGGTATTCCGTAGTCATCACCAACAAGAAAACAACCTATTCTACCAATAGCATAACCAATCATTATCAGAGGAGCAATAAGATCAGCAAACACAAACCAAGATAGATTTCGCTTATTTAAGATTATTGACACACAAAGTGTGCTTCCCACGAGCCCTCCTAAAAACACTAACCCTGAGCCACTAAATATCATGCCCACCGGATCAGCTAGGGTTCTGTCAAGGTTCTCCAGCAGATAATATATTTTTGCTCCTAAGACTCCACCAACAGCAGCCCAAAAAATAATATCTGATGCAATCTCAGTATCATACTTTAGTCTCTTCATTTCTAAATAGAGCAAGAAATAACAAGTGTAAAACGCTGTCACAAGCATTAACCCGAATGAATAAATTTTTATGGGACCGATTTCAAGTATAACAGGAAACATATTCTGATTTTTTATTAAATAATCAACATTCTTGAATTAGAGCATATTAAATGTAGGTATTTTATTTCTCTCTATCTTTGTAAAAATGGATCTAACCATTAGTACGAAACAAATGATTAATAGTTCCCCACGAGAATATATCTTAATTAGAAATAAGCCTAATATTTCTATAGATCTATTATTCTATAAAGGTGTGTGGATCGTAATCTGAATCAGCACTATTAAATCATAGATACTGTGAGCATATGCTGTAATTCCAAAGCCTCTTGCGATGTACAAGATACCAAGAACAATACCCGCAAAAAATCGCAAAAGAAAAAGCTCCATAGAAAAAAAATCTCCATAGTCTCCCACAAAATGAAATGCTGAAAATATACCCGCGGCAATAATTAATGCAGCGGCTTTTCTGACTTTTTCACTCCATAAAAATACAAAATCGATTATACCTGTTAATCCTGAGATCAGCATAACTCTAAACAAAAATTCTTCATAGATGCCAGCCCCGACTGCAAGAGTAACCTGCTGCGTAATCGTTTTTCCGATTGGATTCATTAGAACCAACATAAATTTTGATAATAAAAAATATAGAATAAGAGCCCAGCATACGCTTTCAAATATCATGATAAATAAATAATCTGGTCGAATACTTTTATTACTCTTATCATTAAAAAAATATATATAAGTAATAATAAAACCGATCAAAAAGATTGCCCCTAATCCATACAAGCCAAATATTCCAAATGATTCAAGGATCGATCTCATTAAAAAATCAGCTCCGTTCCTAACAACTAGAATGTCATCTTTGGATAAAAAAAGGATGCCTACTTCATATATAAAGAAAAGAGGAATTGTAAATAAGAATGAATAGAATGATGACCGAGTTTGAAGAAAATACGACATCTAGATAAAGTAATAAATCAGTCTTCACCTATTTGCAATGCTGCTAATAATGCTTCCTGGGGTATCTCAATCTTTCCAATCATTTTCATTCTTTTTTTACCCTTTTTTTGTTTCTCCCAGAGCTTCCTTTTCCTGGTGATATCTCCTCCGTAACATTTTGCAGTTACATTCTTTCTTAATGCCTTTACGGTGGTCCTTGCTATAATCCTACCGTTTAATGATGCCTGGATAGCAACCTCAAACATCTGCCTAGGAATGAGCTCTTTCAACTTACTACACATAGCTACGCCCCGGTGATAGGCATCATCAGAGTGACATATTGATGAGAGCGCATCTACCCCATCACCATGCATTAAAATTTCAAGCTTCTTAAGATCAGCAGCGGCAAATTCTTTAAACTCATAGTCTAGTGATGCGTACCCCCTAGATAATGACTTAAGCTTATCATAAAAGTCAAAAATAATCTCACCTAGCGGCAGATCATAATAAACCTGGG
>CAJWMI010000046.1 GCA_913043185.1 uncultured Fidelibacterota bacterium
ATTTCATCAATTATATTCTTTTCTAAAACATCACCATATAAATAAGCATCTTTTTTTGTCACAAAAATAGTTTCAGTTATTGATTCCGATATGGTTTCATTTTTACTACAATTATATTGAAATAAAATTATAAAGGGGAATAATATTGTTATTTTTCGAAAAAGAGAATGTTTGACTATTCTCGTATTTGTTGCTTGATGTTGGTTATAAAATATATATCTCACAAATTTTTTGTCTGTTGTTAGTGAGATAATATTAAGAATTGAAATTAAAAAACAGGGGAGAAGTACCTAATTTCTTTCAGGTTTCCTTTGTTATTATAAAAATACCACTTGTCAACCATTTTACCGGTTTTATAGGTGCCTTGCATTTCTTTACGTGTTTTATCATAGTCCCACCAGCTTGTCCACGTTCCATCTTTTTTACCATTTTTATATTCACCTTCAGTGAGCTTCCCATCTTCAAAGTATGCTATCCATTTACCATGTTTTACGCCTTCACCAAAAAAGCCCTCTTGGGTCTTTTCACCTTTTTCATTATAAAATATCCATTTGTCGTGCGCGTTACCGTCTAGTAGTGTGCCCTCTTTTTCTTTGTTACCATTTTCATAGTAGAAGGTCCATTTACCATTATATATGCCGTTTTCATAAGTACCGATATCTTTTATTTGTTGGTTAGCATAGTAAGTGGTCCACAGGCCATGTTTTTTATCGTTCTTATAGGCGCCTATTTCTTCTTTTCCACCGCTCCAGGTCCCCCTTGGCTGTGGCTCTGGGATGTCTATTAGAACAACCTCTGGAACCTTTTTATTTTTATACCACCTAATCCAGGGGCCGTCTTTTTTGCCGTTTAGTGTTCTACCAAGAAAAATATATTCTTCTTCTTTATTTTCATCGGCTATAACGCCAGTAAATGGAGTAGTATTATCATCCTGCTTATATAATAATTCATCCTCTCCCATTTTACTGAGTTGATTAAACTTAACGTGCTCTAAATTTTTTCCATAGTCGAAGGTGAAGTCAACCTGACCATCAATATTCCAATAGGTCCATACGCCTTCTGGCTTAGATATTTTATTATCTAAATTTGCAGATAAATGACCTTCTTTTTGCTTGGTGCCATTTTCATAATAAAATGATGTAAGCCCATCTCGAACATTATTTTTATGGAATCCTTGTTCTTTGATTTGATCACTTTCAGGATACCAAATCACCCAAGGTCCATTTGCTATTTCGTCACCTTTGGGTGTCTCGCCCTTATAGGTAATCATTTTTGATCTGAAGCCATTTGCCCAGGTGGTAGAAGGACCATTAAGTTCACCTTCTTTCCAAAATTTTTCATATTCTTTCCCCAATGTGTCTGAAGCAGAAACGAGCCACTTGGTTTCTCTCCCGTTTAATACACCATTAGCATATGTTAGCTCTTTGTATACGGAACCATCTTCATTATAGAAAAGCCATAGGCCAGATCTTTGATCTTCTGAGAATGTGCCCTCACTATTTTTAACTCCATTTTGAAACCAATAGACCCAAGCTCCCTCTTTTAACCCATCTATGTAGTATCCCTCTGCTTCTTTATTATCATTAAGATACCACCACCAGCTCCATAGCTCATTATTTTCATCTTTGTATACGCCATCTTTATATTGCCAATTTCCGTTTTCAACATATTTAAGTGTGGGGTCTTCTTTATACCATTTTGTCCATCTTCCATGTGGCAGATTTTTTTTATATCGCTGTTCTTCCTTGAGGTGGCCATTATCATACCAGTATTTATAAAGGCTGTCAATTTTCCCAAAACTAAATGTTCCTTGTTCTTTTGATTTGCCATTATTATACCAAAGTGACCACTCACCATGTTTTTTACCACGGTAATATTCACCTTGAACTTCAACCTGACCATTATCATACCACTGAACCCATTTACCATCTCTTTTCCCATCCAAGAACCGACCAAGGAGCTTATATCCTCTTTTACCACCTGTTTCTTCAACGATACCACTATAAGGTTCATATTTTCCGATTTTAAATGTTATACCATCACGTTCTTCAATTTCACCTAATTTGACACGTTCGAGCCCATTCCCATAGTTAAATTTGAGCCACCTTTTTCCATCACGTTCCCAGTATGTCCATTCTCCTTCTTTTTCATTCCCCCTCATAATACCTTGTCGATCAAGCTTCCCTTCTTTATACCATTTTGTAACCTGTCCATCAATTTTCCCATCTACAAATGTTTCTTTATGAAGCTTGTGGTAGGCGGTTCCCGAGGAGTCATTCCAAACAGTCCAAATGCCATGTTTTTTTTCATTCTTATAGTCACCTTCTTTATCCTTAAGTCCGTTTTTTCTCCACCAGACCCAGTGACCATTCTTTTTTCCATCTTCATAATGGGATTGAACCGAGTCTATACCATTAGTATACCAATAATGCCATGACCCATCTTTCTCACCATTTTTATAATTAACATGGAATTTTTTATGTTGATCGTTTTTTTCATCGAACCATTTTATATGGGCACCATCTTGAACTCCACTACTATCGTAGTTTATTTCTTCAGTTTTTTTGCCGCTTTGTGACCAATAGGTCCACTTGTTATGTTTCTTATTGTTCAAATAGTCACCATCTTTTTCTTTAATTATCCCGCCATCATACCAGCTTATATATTTTCCGTTAAGTTTCCCATTTAAGTAGGTGGCTTGTAATTTTTTATTGCCATTTTTATACCAGGTGGTCCATATACTATCTCTTTCTCCATTAGTGAAATTTCGCTCTCTTTTTTTCTGACCATCACCAAACCATTCGGTCCAGAGCCCTTGTTGTACTCCGTCTATATAATATGATTCTTCTTTTTTTATACCGGTTTCTTCAAAAAACTTGGTCCAGAAACCTTCTTGTTTTCCGTTTATATAATTTTTTTCTTCAATTTTATTACCATTTGGATGCCAATATGATTGAAGACCATTAAATTTCCCATTAGAATAATTGAGCTCAGTTTTTCTTTTTCCATCTTCATAATATTCGGTCCAGGTCTCATCTCTGTTACCATTTGTATATTTACCCTGAACCATCAGCTTTGGTTTAAAATTAGGAATTACTACCTCTACTGAATCCCATCTATTATTATTTTCCAAGGTATCTTTTGTGTTTGCCTCTCCATCTTCTCCATAATCATACCACCAAACTTCTTCCAAATATTCAGCCCAATCACCATTGCGAACACCATTAACGTAATTACCTTCGGTTTTAACGCCACCGTTATCGTATTTTGTAATAACTAGACCATCATTCTGTGACCAGATGATCGATAGCAGAGCAATAGCAGCTAGTAACCGTTTATTGTTATTTATATACATGTCTTTATTATACAAACGGAAGAAAGGTAAATGTAGATTTACCCCCCCTCGGATTCCTTTTGTAATTGAAATTTAAGACAACAATGTCATAAAGTCAAAAAATGAATGAAAAAGTTAATTTTTCTTATTTAACCTTATCCAAAAGCTTTGTCCAAATTTATCATTTAGATTTATGAGGCCTTCATTCGCGTTGTTTGTGCCCAGAAAAGCAGTCTCGGTCTCGAATTTATTATTTGTTCTAAGGTATCCTCCACCATCAATAGCATTGCCAATAAAGGTAGTCATTTTCCCAAATCTATTATAGGTACGAAAGTAGCCACTCCCTAAAAATGAACCCGTTTCACCAGAGTTGTCATATACTCTTATCTGACCAGAGCTATCAGCGCCAGTTCCAATATAGATACTTTCTTGCCCGCTAAAATTATATGTTCTTAGGTATCCACCTCCATTTGTTCCGGTACCAAGAAAAATTGTTCTCTCTCCAAATTGATTGTACGACTGAAGATAACCATCTCCCAGATATGATCTGGTTTCACCCTGTTTGTCATAAATACGGAGCTGTCCAGAATTATCAGAACCAGTTCCTAGATATGAAGTCTCTCTACCAGAATTATTATAGGTTCGTATGTAGCCACCACCCATTCTTCCCGTACCAACATACGCAGATTCATCACCCTCTCCGTTATATGCTCTTAAATAACCGCCACCATCTTTTCCTGTACCAACAAATAGTGTCGGCTCTCCGAAAGTATTATATGTTTGCATGTATCCATTACCCATATAGCCCATTACAACACCTCTATCATCTTCAATTGTAATGCTTTTTACTACAAGGTGCCCGAGTTCATCGGTTTCTGGTCTAAAACCATATGCAGACAAAATAAGTAGAGTAATTAAAACTCCAATGATTATACTTTTTATATCAATGACTTTCATTGTTCCTCCTGAAATTAATTGTCATTGAGAAAACCCTGTTGAATTTAATCATATTCATATGTAATTATGTTAATTAGTATTGGTTCTCCATTTTTTCCTGGCTTCAGCATATCGTAATCATGAATTCTTGACAATCTCCCCTTACTATCATATCCAATTGTTTTCTTTTGTATTAATCTGCTTTTCCCATCAAAAGTAGCATCAATAATTTTATTATTGTTACTGTTTTTTCTAGTTTCAATTCGGCGTATTAGTTTTTTTGATGGATCTGTAATAATGTGTGTTTCTCTATTTTCCTGATCATTATAAAGGAAAACAGAGGTTTTTTCGAGGTTTCCATCTATGTTAAAATAATTAATTTTAATGGTTCGCCTAAATTGATCATATTCATAGCTTTCAGACCCAATAGAAAAGCCGCGCCGAGAGTTCATTTTTTCATGAATCTGGCCCTCATTATTATAATAAAAAGTTGTTTTTTTCATTATAGACGGGTCGAAATTCTTTGCCTTAACTATTGGCGCACCATTGGTGTCTATATCGAAAATAGTTGATTCAAGGATATAACCACCATAAAACTCTTTATGCTCTTGTACGGCCCCAGAATCATTATAGCTAAATGTTTCTCCCCATGGCATATTATTTGGGTCAGTTAAGGTGGCATCAATTTTATTTTCAGGATTGACTTTTGATGGGTCAAATCTGATAATTTTCAATAGTTTTCCATTGCTATAATATTTATAGAATTCGCGCCATTTTAATGAATCATTATTATTTCCATATAAATACTTAGAAACAAGCTGGCCTTCAATACTGTATTCATATTTGAAATGCATTAGCCTTTCAATCCCCTTAAGCTTTTTTAGTGACTTTCTATCATTAAAGTTTATATAGCTATATTTTTCAGATAAGGGGATATTATGAATGTATAGGGTGCTATCTATAACCTGTTGTTTTGAGTTATATCTGACGAATGTTGAGTGAGAGAGTTCTCTTGTTTCTGTACCAAAATTTCGAGAGATAGTGTATGTTTTTATCGTTTTTGTTTTTATTGCCCCGGTTAGAAATGAACTAATAAAAATGGAAAGAGGTAGTAAGAGTGTTATGGGTTTTATCAAAATATAAATTTTATTGCCTGTTCTAATTTAAACTAGCAATTATTTATAATAAAGTAGATATGTTTTTTCAATTATCACTATGTAAAGAATTGATGAATTTTAATGTAAAAGATTTGCTAAAAACCTTGAATATTCAAGACTTAAAGTTTTGCATTATATCATGGCAATTCCTGTAAAGCACTATATATCAATAGGATAGAGAATATTATTTTATTGTTGACATTACAATAAATATTGTTTTAATATTACTTTATCGCGGAGTCCAATATGTTAAAAAAAATAAAACATATCATCCTATTTGCGTCTCTGATTGTATCAGGAGCGTTGGCGTCTACACTTGAGGATATCAAGTATGATCCTAAGAGCAATGGGCTTATGCTTAGTATTGAATATTCTAAGCCAATACCTGATGATAATATTATAGGCTGGAAATCAGATAGAAATTGGCTTTATATAACCTTATTAGGAGTAAACCATAAAAATGAAATTCGGCCTAAAACAGATCCTAATAATTTAATTAAAGAGTTGGTCATAGATACCTTTGATGAGTCTGTCCAAATTGCAGTTCTTTTAACAAAAAAAATTCACTGGTACGATATTATCAATTCTCAAAGTACTTCATCTGCAGTCGTATTTATACACACTGAAATGAAAAACGATGTGCAGGCTAACTTAAAACGCCATATTGATAGAGATGGTAAATCTGTTTTTTCTGAAATATCTCAAGAAGGGTTTCCTACTTATAATACCAGTTTTCAAGCAGCTTTTAATAAGGCAAGAGAAGAGCTCGGGCCAAATGCAATTTTTAAATACAAGGGGAAACTTTTTCACACAAACCACCCTGGTGAAGGAAGCAGCAAATTATTATCTAGTCTAGATAACAATAATAAATATGAAGAGTCGATAGATGATTATTTTTCACAATATGCGCAAACATCTCCAGAGAGCAATAATGTAGTAGATGAATATTTTATTGAAACAGAATCGGGGCAAGAACTAACAGAATGGTCAAATTCATCTGAAAAACAAGACCAGGCGAGTGATCTGGCTCTATGGGATAAAATGACCGCAGCAAAAGAAAATGATGAAAAAGCCAAATTGTTTGACAACCTAGAGTCTTCAAAAGGTCAGCTCATTGAGGAACTTACTGAGCACTCTATAATCCAAGATGATTTAGATGGGAGAATTATAAAAGTTCCTAAGACATCTTGGTGGGAGAAATTACCGTTTGTTTCAATCTCAAAAAGCAGACTAGGTAAACATAGAAACCAAAAGAATGCAAACGGCAAATTATTATCAGGGCAATCGGCAATCAGAGTAGATGCAAATCTTGATGGTGTCCCTATCTATATAGATGGTAGATATGTAGGGCATACGCCTTTAAAAACACCTATCCGAGTAGAACCAGGCTGGCATCAGGTTAGTGGTTTCTCTCCACAATATTTAATGTATTTAAATACAGGAACTATAGACTACGTATCTAATGATCCAATGTTACACAATCAAATATTTGGGACGGAGACGTTATATGTTGAAGGCGGGAAAATTGCTAGATCTGAAATGAGATTTGATTATGTTGGGCCCTCGCTTCCTGTTAAAAAGAAAAATGGAGGCTGGCTAGTCGGATTTCCGGTTGTTATGGCCTTCTTTTATTTACTTTCGTGGGGAGTTGCATAAAGCAAAACCCTTTATTCCTCATTTAAAAGTATATCAATATATTCAGTCTTATTATCATAAGTAGATTCTTATTTGTAATCTTGCGCATTTAATGCATATAATTATATCTAGTTATGAAAATAAATAAAAAAATCAGGTCACATATTTTATCAAAAACAGTTGGCAAAGACCGTAGGAAAGTTGGTATAGAGGTTGAATGCTTTGTCTACACAAAAAACTATAAAAGATTATCTGTTAATCCATCCACAGGGTATTCTGCGACTGATTTATTAGATGATTTGAGCAATATATCTAACAAAAACAATGGTAGTTATTCGTTAGAACCTGGTGGCCAAATTGAATGGTCTAGTCCACCTTTTGAAGATATCAGAGACCTAGAAAAATCAATTCATTCTTATAAAAAATCCATTGATAGTGTTTTAGATAAAAGAGGCCTGATTTCTATATATATGGGGGTAGAGCCCTTTTGCGATCCTGATAGTATAGATCTCATAAAACATAAAAAATATCAATTAATGAATTTAAATATGGAAAAAAGAGGCACTTTAGGTAAGTGGATGATGAGGAATACATCTAGCATTCAGGTGAACTATGATATAATAGATGAAAATGATTTAGAGGAGATTGTGTTTATTGCTGACTGTATTCATCCAATTTCAGCATATCTCTTTTCAAATAGCCCGTTTCAATTAGGGAAACCAGTTGGGGAAACTAATCTTCGAAATCATATCTGGGAGAATACGGATACAACTAGGTGTAGGACTTTGTTTGATCATAAAATAGATCAGCCCAATCAGCTTTTAGATTTATATATAGATTTTATGATGGAGGTACCTGGAATATTTCAACTGGATGAAGAATTAGAAATTCAGAATACTGATTTAACACTTGGAAAAGAACTAAAGAAAAAATTGTTAAATGGCAAAATAAGAAGTGAGGATATAGAGGCTGCGCTGCATCAAATATTTACAAACGTTCGCCTTAAATCTTTAATTGAGATTAGGGACATAGACTGTCTACCTTTTAAGCATATTCTTGCACCAGTAGCATTTCTTACAGGATTGATATCAGATAATTTTATTCGAAAGCGATTAATCAATGAATTTTTAACATGGACCTCACAAGAGAGGAAACTGTGGAATACTAATGCATCAAGTTTAGATGCAGATCAGATTGGACCAAAAAAAAGAAAATTTATTGACTGGACTAAATGGGCTGGTGAAATAGCAATAGAGGGCTTACAAAAAAGGAATCTTGATGAAGCAAAATATTTCTCCAATTATTTTTATAATATTATTAAAAAAGGGCCAATAGGTATTCAGTATCAGAACGACTTCAAATCTTCGAATAAATTATTAAGGGAATTTTTATTCAGTATTAAATGATTGTTCATGCTCAAGGGGTTTTTTAATTCTTAATTTCTTCCTTAATTTTCTGATTCAATTCTGATAAGAATAATGCAAAACCAAATAACAAAAGACACAATAGGAACAACCCAGCGAAATGATAAATGGTGGGTAGAACCATTGTGGACTGGATTGGGATTTCTTAGTTTTGTGGTGTATACCACATGGGCGATGTTTCAGGGTAACCATTACTGGTGGAGCGCAGGTCAAGAAGGTTTTGGTGGTTATTTATCTCCGTTTTATTCACCACTTATATTTATCAAAGAAGGTGTTGCTGGTGCCGCTCCTTTGGCTCATGCTTGGTTAGGATCTTGGCCAGAATGGTGGCCAAAGTTAATTGTTTCTTCTCCCGCGATTCTAATTCTCGCTGGGCCGCTATCCTTCCGTATGACTTGCTATTATTACAGAAAGTTTTATTACCGAGCATATTTTTTATCACCTCCTGCATGTTCTGTATCGGGGGTGCCTCAGAAAAAATATAAAGGTGAAACGGCTATTATGGTTTTTCAAAACTTGCACAGGTATACGCTATATATTGCTCTAGGATTTTGTGCGATATTATCCTATGATGGTGTTTTATCTTTATTCCGCGGTGGAGAATTTGGAATAGGAGTTGGTTCCGTGATCCTACTGATTAATCCTGTTCTTTTATGCGGGTATGTTTTTGGTTGTCATGCGTTCAGACATATTGTTGGTGGGAAGATGGATTGTTTTTCCTGTCCAAATGGCCAGAAAAAAATAAGATATAGTTTTTGGCGGGGTGTTTCTTGGCTTAATGGGAGACATATGTTTTGGGCTTGGGTTAGCATGGTCTGGGTGGCTTTTACAGATTACTATGTACGGATGGTTTCCTCAGGTCAGTGGACTGATTATAGTACTTGGAACCTATAATGTTTGACATTACTGATATTCAATCTGTAGAACACGATGTAATTATTATTGGTGCAGGAGGAGCAGGACTGCGTGCGGCAATTGAATGTTCCAAAAGAGGATTAAGCACAGGATTAGTTTGTAAATCTTTGCTTGGTAAGGCTCACACTGTGATGGCTGAAGGTGGTGTAGCAGCAGCACTGGGGAATGTTGATAATCGAGATCATTGGAAAGTTCATTTCCGAGATACAATGCGAGGCGGTAAGTTTTTGAATGTATGGCGCATGGCAGAGTTACATGCAAAACAGGCTCCGGATCGAGTCCGAGAGTTAGAAGAGTGGGGAGCCGTTTTTGATCGCACAAATAAAGGACTAATTAACCAACGAAATTTTGGAGGACATCGCTATCCTAGATTAGCACATGTAGGCGACAGAACCGGATTAGAAATCATTCGGACACTTCAAGATTATGGTGTCCACCAGGGAATAGAAATTTATATGGAATGTACAGGCCTAGATCTCATTAAAGATGGAAATAAAATTTCTGGGATGGTCGCAATGTGGAGAGATAGTGGAAAATTTATTATTTTTAAAACAGGAGCTGTAATAATGGCCACTGGAGGTGGCGGAAAGGCTTGGAAAGTTACGTCAAATTCTTGGGAATACACTGGCGATGGTCATGCTATGGCCTATGAAGCAGGAGCTGAACTAATTGATATGGAATTTACTCAATTTCATCCAACAGGAATGGTTTGGCCACCCTCTGTACATGGGACACTAGTAACCGAAGGAGTCCGAGGCGAAGGGGGTATTCTTGTAAATAGTGAAGGACATCGATTTATGTTTGACAATATTCCCAAACGTTTCGCATCAGAGACCGCAGATACTGAAGCAGAAGCAGGAAGATGGCTAGCAGGAGATAAAAATGCTCGCAGACCCCCGGAGCTTCTTACTAGAGATGTAGTAGCACGGGCTATAAGAAAAGAGGTTAAAGCCGGAAGGGGTTCTCCACATGGGGGTGCATTTTTAGATATTGCAAACCAACGAAGCGAAGAGGATATTAAAAAGAAGCTTCCTTCTATGTATCATCAGTTCAAAGTACTTGCAGAACTAGATATTACTAAAGACGTGATGGAGGTAGGGCCCACATTACACTATATGATGGGTGGTATACTAGTCGATGCTGATACACAAATGTCTCGGGTACCAGGACTATTTGCCTGTGGTGAATGTTCAGGAGGAATGCATGGAGCGAATCGCCTAGGCGGGAACTCCCTATCAGACCTTTTAGTTTTCGGAAAACTCGCAGGAGAGGGTGCCTCAGACTATATCAAAAAATTAAATCAGAAACCGCAAATTGATGAAAATCAGATAAAATCCATTGTTCGTAATGCAACAGTAATTCTTAACAGGGAATCTGGTGAAAACCCTTATCTTCTGCATGAAAAACTAGTGGAAAATATGCAAAATAGTGTGGGCATTGTACGCACTGAAGAACTCCTGTCCGAAGGAATTACAAAACTGGAAGATTTGAAACTATCTTATAAAAATATTAAGGCAAATGGTGCTTCGCAGTACAATCCAGGTTGGCACGAAGCTTTGGCACTGAGGAATTTAATTATTACAGCTGAATCAGTTGCCAGATCAGCACTTATGCGTGAGGAAAGTCGTGGAGCTCACACAAGGGTTGATTTCCCAGGAGAAAAAGATGAATGGCTTGATTACAATATTGTAATCAGTAAAAATGAAACAGGGGAAATGCAAACAAACAAGGTACCTAGAGAAAAACCAGATAAAGAACTACAAAGAATAGCAAATTTATCTATGGAGTCTTTAGAAAATGAAATATTTTCGGGAAAGTAGATTACAATGTCGTTGAGAAATTTTAAACTTTATCGCGGGAATGATTCAAGTGGACAATTAGTTGACTACCAACTCAAGGTAGAGCAAGGTATGGTCATCTTGGATGTTATTCATCGAATTCAGGCTAAAGATGCTAATGATTTAGCCATTCGATGGAATTGTAAAGCAGGAAAGTGTGGCTCTTGCAGTGTTGAAATCAATGGAAAACCAAAACTCGCATGTATGACCAGGATGAATGAATATAAATCAGATGAAACCATATCCATTCGTCCATTGAAAACCTTTCCCATAATAAAAGACCTAGTGTCAGATGTTTCTTGGAATTACAAACAAAACAAACGCATACCTCCTTTTAAACCAGACCCATCGGAAAAAGATGAAAAGGGGAATTATAAGATGTTTCAGGAAGATGTAGATAGGATTCAGGAATTTCGTAAATGTATTGAATGTTATTTATGCCAAAATGTATGTCACGTTTTACGCGACCATAATCGTAAAGACAATTTTGTTGGGCCGAGATTTATGATTCGACTGGCAGGCCTAGATATGCACCCCCTTGATAAGGAAGATCGGATTCCAGCTGCTAAGGATGATTTTGGATCAGGAATGTGTAATATTACCCGTTGTTGTACAGATGTATGCCCAGAGCATATACAGATTACTGATAATGGAATTATTCCACTAAAAGAACGTGTTGTTGATCGTTTTTATGATCCTATTATCTGGTTGTGGAGAAAATTATTTAAAAATCAGGCGTAAAAAGACATAATAAGTAAAACACAAAAAATTTGTGCACAAGAAAGATATTGTAAATTAATCTTGGCTCTTTTTATTTTAGTTTAAAATTCACAGGAATTGAGATCCAGACACCGACAGCCCTTTCTCTCTGTTTTGCAGGGCGGAATCTTGTTTTTCTTATTGCTTCCATTGCCGCTTCATCTAGTCCAGTATTAGGTATTCCTTTAAGTATTATTGTCTCTTTAACTCTGCCTTTTTTATCAATAAATGCCTGCACAACTACGACACCTTCAATCCCAGCTTCTTGAGCAATTTCTGGGTAAATAGGTCTTATAGCACTTATAGGTTTTGGAGGATCATCGTATGGTATAAACTTTACTTTAGGGCCACTAGGAGCTGGTGGCGCGTCCCAGGCTTCAAAATCATCAAAGTCAAGATCATCTAGAGTAACATCGTCCGCAATATCTTCATCATCTGTTGGAACGGGGATAGAGGGTCTAGCAGGAGGAGGAGTGTTATCTAATTGCTGGGTCTGTGGGATATCAATGTTCTCGATTACGATTTGATCAACAGAGCCAAATTCAGATTCATTGACAAACCTAGGAAAGACAAGAAAAATAAAGATTAAACCTAATACTCCAGAAAGCCCAGCTATTCTTACACTAATCGGATACTTATCTTTAAGTGGGTTTGTGTTGAGCCGCATTACCTAACAAGTGTTTTTGTAGAATAATTGAGTTTTAATGCATCTGCCTCTCGTAATTCTTCATGTATAGAGGATATAAGCCCCATTTTTGCTTCTTCATCTGCTTTTAAGGACACAATAACTTGTGGGTCAGATACTCTCTTGTCATACATTATTTTGGCTACATCTTCCACTGCAAAGAGTCTGTCATTTATTGAAACGAGCCCTTCTTTAGAAACCCAAATATGTGCTGTATGGCGCTTGCCTTTTAATTTTTCTATTTTTTCGGCTTTTGGAATATTTACTGGGAGCCCCGAATATTCGCGCAGGACTGTTGTTACCATGAAAAATATCAATAACATAAAAATGATATCTGGCATTGATGAGGTTGGTATCTCACTTGAGATTTTTGTTTTACGAGAAAATTTCATCAATTTGAATTAGCTATGGATATTTTTTTGGCATTAGCGATCTTTAATTGATCGATGACCATTACATAATCAGAGTATGCAGTTTTAGAGTGTGCTTTTACAGAAACTATTAGAAGAGGATTTTGGTCTAATCTTTTTTTAACGATACGTCCAATTTGTTCTATATCTGTGGGCTCTTCATCTAAAAGAACTCTACCCTGAGAATTAATAAGACAGTTTAAGATGTTCTTTTTTTTGATTTCAATCTCAACATCTCCTGCAGGAGGCAAGACTATTCCCAAGCCCTTATCGGTGTCTATCGTTGTTGTCACTAGAAAAAACACCAAAAGCAAAAAGGCAATATCTGCCATAGAGCCAGTTGGTATTTCCCCGCCCTTAAATCGCCGGTTTCTGATCATTTATATAATTATTTTTTAGAACTATGCAGATATTCAACAATCTTAATTGATTGTTCTTCCATATCTAGAATGAGTTTATCAATCATAGATACAAAAAAGTTTTGTGCGACCTGCATTATCATAGCAACAATAAGCCCAAATGCTGTTGTTAATAGCGCCTGGGATATACCCCCGGCAACAACAGCCGGAGAGATATCGTTAGCCATTTTTATATCCTCAAAAGCTTTGATCATACCAACAACTGTGCCAGTGAAACCAAGCATAGGAGCAATGGTAATTACTGAGTTGATCCAGATCATATTCTTTTCTAAGAAAGCCATTTCAAGACCGCCTGCATTTTGAACCGCTTTCTCGATCTCTTCTTTTGTTTTT
>CAJWMI010000047.1 GCA_913043185.1 uncultured Fidelibacterota bacterium
ATTTTATCTTTATCAGACTTTAAATCTTCTTTCTCTTCTAAAGGTGACTCATTATCAACTTTTTCAAGTACATCCGGTTCTTTTTCAATTCGCACAACCATGTGGCGAATGACCAGATCACTTAGCTTTAACCATGAATCAAATTCATCTAGTTTATTTTTATTACCACCTTGATAGTGAACTAATATGTATGTTCCGTATTTATGACCTTGTATTGTATATGCTAACTTTTTTTTCCCCCAGACAATGTGATTAATTATTTTTGATTTCGTTTTAGTTAGTCTATTATCAATTTCTTTCATTGTTTCATCTATTTTTTTACGTTCAAAATTTGGATTAACAATATATAATATTTCGTAATAGCGCATATAAACTCCTTAATATTCTATTTAATTAATGGTGCAATTACTAATGAAACCACTGACATTAGCTTAATTAATATGTTTAACGAGGGTCCTGATGTATCCTTAAATGGGTCACCTACCGTATCACCTACTACCGCTGCTTTGTGCGCATCTGATCCTTTTGATATTTTCTGACCATTTACCTTAATTCCTTCTTCAATCATTTTTTTCGCATTATCCCATGCACCACCTGAATTTGATTGAAAAATAGCCATAAGTACTCCTGTGACCGTAACACCCGCAAGAAGACCTCCCAATATTTCAGGTCCTTGATCGCTTCCAAGTAAACCTGGAACAAAACCTACAACAACTGGAGTGATTATTGCTAGAAGACCAGGAACAATCATCTCTTTTATCGCAGACTCTGTTGAAATTTCTACACAACGCCCATGTTGCGCTTTGCCCAGCGCATCATTATAAACTTGTTGGTCTAAATCGTTCCAATCTTCTTTTTCTTTAAGGTTCATTAGTTCTAGTGCTTTCTTTAATTCTGGTATTTCTCTGAATTGGCGTCGAACTTCTCCAATCATGGACATAGCTGCACGTCCAACTGCCCCCATTGCCATAGAAGAAAAAAGAAATGGTAACATCCCGCCTATAAATAATCCGGCCATAACCATTGGGTTTGAAATATCAATGCTTGATATACCACTCTTAACCATAAACGCTGCAAAAAGCGCCAAAGCAGTTAGAGCTGCAGAACCTATTGCAAATCCTTTCCCTATAGCAGCTGTTGTGTTCCCTACAGCATCAAGTTTATCAGTTCTTCCACGAACCTCACTTGGGAGCTCAGCCATTTCCGCAATCCCACCTGCATTATCAGAAATTGGTCCATATGCATCTACTGCCAATTGAATCCCTGTGTTTGCTAACATACCTAATGCAGCCATAGCAATTCCATACAGTCCAGCAAAATGATATGCCCCCATAATACTAACAGATATTATGATTATTGGTATCGCAGTTGACTCCATCCCAACTCCTAAACCAGCAATAATATTTGTGGCTGGGCCCGTAACCGACTGTTCTGTTATAGATTTAACTGGTTTAGTGCCTGTCCCAGTATAGTATTCAGTTATTTTCCCAATTCCTAAGCCACCAAATAAACCAATTATAGTCGCATAGAAAACACCAATCCCATTATAGGATACCCCTTGTTGGATAAAATTTTCAGGTAAAAATTTTATTATTAATAAATAGATTACTGCAACCATAATAATCCCGCTACCAAACTCTCCTTGGTTTAATCCTTTTTGTGGATCTCCACCTTCTTTTACAGAGACCATAAAAGTTCCCATAATAGATACTAAAATCCCTGAGGCTGCAATCAGCAAAGGAAGAATAACAAAATTTAAATCTAAGCCACCAGCAACAAGTATACTTGACCCTAAAACCATAGAACCAATAATTGAACCAACATATGATTCAAATAAATCTGCCCCCATTCCAGCTACATCACCAACATTGTCACCAACATTGTCAGCGATAGTGGCAGGATTAAGAGGATGATCTTCTGGTATTCCTGATTCCACTTTTCCTACTAAATCTGCTCCTACATCAGCTGCTTTTGTATATATCCCCCCACCTACTCTAGCAAAAAGAGCTATTGATGAAGCACCTAATGAAAAACCAGATAGAATATTCAGGACCATAGAAACAACAGAAGAATTATCAAAACCATACATAAATGAATAAAGATATAGTAGTCCACCCAAACCTAAAACGCCCAAGCCAACAACACTTAGACCCATAACAGAGCCACCACTAAATGCGACATTAAGAGCTTTTGCTAAGCTTGACTCAGCTGCATGAGTTGTTCTATTATTAGCTTTTGTTGCAACTTTCATACCTAAATATCCAGCCAATCCTGATGTGAGCGCCCCGATAATGAAAGAAAAAGATATCATTGCACTAGTGTCGGATCTTCCAGAGTTTGCATATCCAAGAATAAATGCAACTGCAACTACAAACACTGATAGAATACGATATTCTGCCCTAAGAAATGCCATTGCTCCATCGGCTATGCTAGCGCCAATAGATTTCATGCGATCATTACCTTGACTTTGCTTGTTTATCCATGAAGTTTTCCAAAAAGAAAACCCCATAGCTAAAATCCCAGATAGCATAATTAGCAAGAGGTTATTGTTCATACTGTCCATTATTTCTTCTTCTCCATTTTTATGAATTAAAAGTATTCATTGTTTTTTCTAAACCATTAAATAATATACCATCTAAAGCATCTGCGGCTCTTTTAACTGCTCCATCGCAAACCTTTTGATCTTTATTATTAAATGGTTTAAGAACATAATTTTCTGCTGGACGCATTTTTTCATCAGTCCCAATTCCAAATCTTAACCGAGGAATTTGATTTGTATTTAACGAATATATTATACTTTCCAATCCTCGGTGAGACCCATCTCCACCCTTAGACCTAATTCGTAAAGAGCCTAATGGTAAATCAACGTCATCTAGAATAATAAAAATTTCTTTTGTAATTAGATTCCAAGAATTAGATATGTCTTGCACAGCCTGGCCGCTATTGTTCATCCCAGTTGTTGGCTTAAAAAGCAAAAACTTATTTGGCTTTGATGCAACGACGTAATCACCCTTTCCAGGTTTAAACGAAATTTTATATCTATTTGCCATTTCGTCTAATATCCAAAATCCTGCATTGTGTTTTGTATCTGCATATCTATCTCCTGGGTTACCTAAACCTACAAATGCGATCAAAATTAATTCGATTCCTCAGGCTTATCTTCAGCTGAATCAGAATCAGCTGAATCCTCATCAGTTTTTTCGCCATCATCAACTGCATCCTCATCAGATATATCCTCATCGAATTCCTCTTCATCAGTGAGCAATGGTTCTTCTTCCGCTGCTGGGGGAATTACTGAAGCAACATTAAGATCAGCCGCGCTAAGTATATCAATCTCATCATCATCTACGTTTACATCAGCAACACTCACTGAAGAATTTAGTTCTAGGTGGTCTACATCAACCTCAATATGTTCTGGAACATTAGTAGGATAACAACTAATCTCTATTTGATTCATCGCCTGAGAAAGTATCCCCCCTTCTGTTACGCCGACTGGTTTTCCTACTAATGTAATCGGTACTGATATAGTCATTTTTTCAGACCTACGTACGCGCATAAAATCCACATGAATCATTTCATCAGTCACAGGATGGTATTGAATTTCCTTTATCATTACATACTGCGACTCATTTTTTATATCCATCTCATAAATTCGTTGGTCTGATTTTATAGCCTGATAAAGCACTTGTTTATCAATAGAAATACTGATTGGTTGTTCGCCTTTATAATAAAGTACGCTGGGTATCTTACCAGCCTTTCTAATTACTTTGGCAGCTTTTTTACCAACAGATTTTCTGTTATTAATATCTATTTTATAATAAGATGTAGCCATCATTATTTCTCCTTACTAAAATTCAAAAAGTGAGCTTACTGATTCTCCATTATGTATTCGCTTAATAGCAGCTCCAAAGACATCAGCGACTGTAACAATATTCATATTATTTAATTTTTTCTCATCAGGTATTAAAATAGTATCCGTTAAGACCATGGTCTTTATAGGAGCATTCTTTAAACGATCAATTGCAGGTCCGGATAAAACACCATGTGTGGCTATCGCAGTAACGGATTTAGCTCCTTTTTCTATCGCGGCTTGTGCAGCGCTGATAGTTGTTCCAGCGGTATCGATCATATCATCAATAATCAAAACATCCATACCTTCTAATTCACCAATCAGATGACTAACTTTTGACTTGTTAGGTGCGAATCTTCTTTTATCTATCAATGCAAAATTCATCTTCAAACGTTTTGCGTATGCCTGACTTATTGCTGCAGAACCAACATCTGGAGCTAGCACCACTGATAATTCCGGATTAAATCCTAATGATTTAATAGCATCTATTAGTACCATCCTGCTATATAAATGATCAAATGGTATTTTAGTAAACCCTTGTATCTGTGTAGAATGTAGATCCATTGTCACAATTCGGTCTGCGCCCATACTTGTAATAATATCAATCATAACCCTTGACGATATGGGAACCCTTGGTTGATCTTTTCTATCCTGCCTACCATATCCAAAATAAGGCATTACAATAGAGACACTTTCTGCAGAAGCGCGAACCGCAGCATCTGTCATTAAAGCCAGCTCTAATATATTTTCTGCTGGCCCATTAGTTGATTGAACTAAAAAAACGTCACAACCTCTAACATTTTCCTCATATTTAACCCATATTTCCCCATCAGAAAAAGTTTTTATAGATATTTCACCCAGGCTGCACCCAGCAGAGATGGCAATTTTTGAGGCCAGTAAAGGATTACTTCTCCCACTAAAAATTTTTAATTCATTTTTCATATTTTGATTATTTTATAGCTGGGGCGTAGGGAGTCGAACCCCAACTGCCTGGACCAAAACCAGGTGTCCTACCATTAGACGACGCCCCAATCTTTAATTTAAGCTGACATAGTCAGAGTGGATTTGCAATAAAGGTCTTGTACTTTGGAGAGAAATATGATAATGCTTTATCTAAAGACACATCATCATTAAATATCCCAAACACAGTCGAGCCTGAACCCGACAGACTGGCGAACCCTGCACCAAGTGCATGGAGCGCTTCTTTTATTTTTCCAATCTCTGGATATGCTGGAACAACAATTGATTCAAAATCATTCTCAAAAAACTTTAACTTATCAAGACTAATAGTCTTTTCATTTGATAAGCTGGCGAAATTAATGGGCAGAGTAGAGCTATCCAAATCATTTTTAAACTTCGAATACGCCCAGGATGTATCGATCTCCGTGTCTGGAATTATTATCAAATATTTCCCACTAATATTTATTTTTAAGGGCGTCAATCTGTCCCCAATCCCTTCGCCAAGCTGGATAGACCCCCGTATAAAAAATGGAACATCAGCACCAATTTGAGATGCTATTTCCTCTAGTTCTTTATCTGAAATATTTAAGCTGTAAAGTTCTCTTATACCTTTCATTATACAGGCAGCATTTGAAGATCCTCCGCCTAATCCACTCCCCTTTGGTATATTTTTAGTTAAATCAATGACTACTCCATCTATATCGAATTTATTCTTCATTGCTTCATAAGCAATTACACAAAGATTGGTTTTATCGTTTATTAACCAAGTTGCATTGGAATTAAAGTCGCACCCTTTTGATTTTTTTGATATAGAAATAATATCAAACAGGTTTATTTCTTGAAAAACAGTAACTATATTATGATATCCATCATCCCTCTCCTTTAAAATTTTTAGTCCAATATTTACTTTTGCGTTCGAATTAATTATTACTTTGTTCATCATTTTTATAAATTGTTGCTATCGCAATTACTGACCAACCTTTTGACTTACCAATAACTCCTAAATTATCCGTTGTAGTAGCTTTGATTGATAACAATTCTTCAGAAATATTCAAAATTTTTGCAATATTTTTTCTAATATCAGGAATAAATTTTTGCAATTTTGGTTTTTGTATAATTATGGTACAATCTATGTTAGATATCTGATATCCTTTTTGTACTATCATTCTTTTTACTTCAATTAAAAATATATCACTTTTTGCATCTCTCCATTTTTCATCATCACTAGGGAAAAATTTTCCAATATCACCTAACCCGGAAGCACCTAATAAAGAATCTGCAATTGCATGAATTAATGCATCGCCATCAGAGTGCCCTACGGAACCTAAAATTGATTTAATATTTATTCCGCCAATGAAGAGAGTTAGTCCTTTCTTTAATTTATGAATATCATATCCTATTCCCGTTCTTATCATATTCTATTTTTTACCAACTATTATTTTTGCCAATTCCCAGTCAAGTTTATTAGTGATTTTAAAGTTTTCAGCATCTCCATTAATAATTTTAATTGAATATCCGCTCAATTCCATTAGAACAGACTCATCAGTCACGTGAACATTAATATTATTTTTGAATGCATCTAAAAGTTTATCCCTGTGAAAAGTTTGTGGAGTCTGTGCCATCCAAATTATGGTTCTATCAATAGTTTTATTAATAATTTCATCTTTAACAACTTTAACAGTGTCAACACTCGGAATTGCTAAAACTGCTCCATCAAAATCTTTACATGAGTTAACCGTTTCAGTTATAAAT
This sequence comes from uncultured Fidelibacterota bacterium, assembly GCA_913043185.1. Next base: position 6,563 of record CAJWMI010000047.1, read on the forward strand.
GATTCTCTTATAAAAGGCCTTACAGCATCATGAATGCATACAAGACCATTTGTTTTTTTTGTTGAATAAAGCCCATTTAAAACTGAATCAGTTCGTTTAGGGCCACCGGGAATTACTTTGATTTCCTTTTTTTTTGAAGCTATTATGAAACTTTCTGAAGATTGAACTGTGTTTATGTATATTTCTGGGACGATAAATAGTATTTCATTAATTAAACTTGATTTTATAAATGGATCTAATGTGTAAGCCCAAAGAGGTCTCCCACTTAGAATCTTGAATTGTTTTTCTTCTCCAAATCTTGAGCCAGACCCAGCTGCTGGTATAATTGCAGAAACCTTAACCAATTTTTTTCTATGCTTTTGTTATTAAATAATTATCATTGCATCACCATAGCTCAGAAATCTATAATCATGTTTTTTCGCTTCTCTATATGCCTTTTTTAATAAATTAATATCAGCGAAAGCACTTACCATCATCATAAGTGTTGATTTTGGCATATGAAAATTTGTTACCATCGAATCAACCATCTTGTATTCATAAGGTGGATAAATAAACTTATCAGTCCAACCACGTTTTGGTGACACCATAAATCCAGAAACCACTACCGTTTCTAAAGCTCTAATCGTGGATGTCCCAACTGCTACAATTTTTCTATGTTTTTTCCTGGCTTCATTAATTGCCATAGCCGTTTTTGTGGAAACCTCAAAATATTCAGAGTCCATCTGATGCCTATTTAAATCTTCTACCTGAACAGGCCTAAATGTTCCTAAACCAATATGCAAAGTGATGTATTCTATTTTCACACCCTTCTTTTCAAGTCTATTAATTAATCCATTAGTAAAATGAAGGCCAGCTGTAGGAGCCGCAACGGCACCTCGTTCAGTGGCATAGACTGTCTGGTATCTTTTCTTGTCACTTGGCTCTGGATCCCTTGTTATATAAGGCGGAAGTGGAGAGGTGCCTATTCGATCAATTATATCATGTAGTTCTGCTTGGTTTTCTGATTCAAAACGAACCACCCTACCACCAGATACAGTATTATCAATAACATCACACATAAGCTTTGGGGTGAAAACCAGCTTATTGCCAATCCTGACTTTCCTTGCCGGTCTGACCATAACTTCCCAAAGATTTTGTGCTAGTTCTCTAAGTAGAAATACTTCTACTTTAGCATCCGTACGATCTTTTGTAGCAAAAAGTCTAGCAGGAAAAACTTTAGTATTGTTTAAGATCAATAAATCATTTTTTCTTAGGTGGTCTGCAATATTACTGAATTTTTTATGTTCTATTGTCTTGGTCTCTTTGTTCACAACCATTAGCTTAGATTGATCGCGTTTATTACCTGGATATTGGGCAATATATTTTTTTGGTAATGGGTAGTCAAAATCTCCAAGTTTATATTTTTTCTTTTTTTCAATCATTGAATAAATCCTTTTGATTATTTTTTATTGGTTTACCTAATAGTTCATAAGCTGATTTCTGAGCAAGTCTACCCCTAGAGGTCCTTTGCATGAATCCCTGCTTTATTAAAAATGGTTCATAAACATCTTCGATAGTAGAGGGGTCTTCACCAATAGCGACTCCTAAAGATTTTATTCCGACAGGTCCGCCAGAAAATTTTTCAATTAATATTTCCAATATACTACGATCCATTTTATCCAGTCCATGCTCATCAACACCTAGCTGATCAAGAGCTTTATTTGCCACTTCATAAGTTATTTTACCTTTTGCTTTTATTTGAGCATAATCTCTGGCTCTTCTTAGGATCCGATTTGCGACCCTAGGAGTGCCTCTGCTTCGAGTTGCCAGCTCCATAGCTCCTTTATCATCAATATTAACATCAAGTATTTCTGCTGATCTACAAATTATATGAAACAAGTCTTTAGGATCATAATAATCTACTCTTAAAACAATGCCAAACCTATCACGCAATGGAGAGGTAAGATTCCCTAACCTAGTAGTGGCTCCAACAAGGGTAAAAGGTTCAATGTTTAACTGTACGCTTCGTGCACTCGGACCTTTGTCAATCATAATATCAATCTTATAATCTTCCATCGCTGAGTATAAATATTCTTCGACAACACTATTTAGTCTATGAATCTCATCAATAAAAAAAACATCCCTATTTTGAATGTTTGTTATCATTCCAGCTAGGTCTCCAGCTCTATCAATTACCGGACCTGATGCTTGTCTTATATTCACATTTAATTCTTTTGAAATAATATTTGCTAGCGTTGTCTTTCCTAGCCCTGGTGGGCCAAATAAAAGAACATGATCTAATGCATCTTCCCGACCATTTGCAGCATCAATATAAAGTTTTAGATTTTCAACTAACTCCTTCTGACCAATAAATTCGTCAAATTTTATAGGCCGAAGAGATTTTTCGACTATAATGTCTTCTTCAAAAGGAGTGGGGTCAGTAATATGTATTTCAGTCATATGAACAAAAGAAAATAAATGGTATTATCTCAGAACCTGAAAATACAATCTCAAATTGCCCACACCAAGTCTGCTGATCTTTTTTATAAAAAATAAAACTATGGATTAATAATTTCATTCAAGAATTTTCCTGTATAAGACTTTGTGTTATTTATTATTTGTTCAGGTGTCCCTATCGCGATTACTTCCCCTCCATCATCACCGCCTTCAGGGCCCAGATCTATAACCCAATCCGATGATTTAATTACATCCAAATTGTGTTCAATAATAATCACCGTGTTCCCACGGTCAACTAGTTTCTGTAATACTCGAAGTAGTATTCTTATGTCTTCAAAATGCAATCCTGTTGTTGGTTCGTCAAGTATATAAACCGTTTTGGTCGTGCTCATTTTTGATAATTCAGTAGATAGTTTTACTCTTTGAGCCTCACCCCCTGATAGTGTTGTCGCTTGTTGACCAAGATGTATATAACCCAAACCAACGTCATGTAAAGTTTTCAATTTTTTTGTAATTGACGGTATATTTTCAAAAAATTTTAATGCTTCATCAACATCCATATCCAATACATTTGCAATAGATTTTCCCCTATATTTTATTTCCAAAGTCTCTCTATTATAGCGCTTGCCATTACAAACCTCACATGTTACATACACGTCTGGCAAAAAATTCATTTCAATTTTAATTATTCCATCGCCCGCACAAGGCTCACATCGCCCGCCCTTTACATTAAAAGAAAATCTACCTGGCTTATATCCTTTTATTTTTGAATCAGGTAGCTTAGAAAATAAATCTCTGACAAAAGTAAATAATCCTGTATAGGTAGCTGGGTTTGATCTGGGCGTTCTCCCGATAGGTTTTTGATCAATTTGTATGATTTTATCAATAAAATGCACTCCATTAATTGATGAATATTCTAAGGGGTAAATCCTTGAACCATTTAAAGAGCTAGAAAGTATCGGATAAAGTGTTTCGTTAATAAGTGTGCTTTTACCGCTCCCAGATACTCCAGTAATGGTAATCAATCTTCCAAGTGGAAAATTAACGTCAACATTTTTTAGGTTATTGCCTTTTGCGCCTTTTAACTCTATATATGAGCGACCAGTATTTCTTCTCCTTTTTGGAGTTTTTATATTTTTATTCCCAGATAGATATTGTCCGGTCAATGATTTTTTTGACTTTGCTATGTTTTTAGGCTCTCCTGAAAAAACAATTTCTCCACCCAATTTCCCGGCCTTCGGTCCAATATCAATAATATAATCTGCTGACTCTATAGTATCTTTATCATGCTCGACAACTATAATAGAGTTCCCAATATCTCTTAATGTTTTTAATGTTGATAGTAGTCTAGCATTATCTCTGGGGTGCAAACCAATTGATGGTTCATCAAGTATATACAAAACACCCATTAATTGTGATCCTATTTGGGTTGCTAAACGAATTCTTTGTGACTCTCCACCAGATAATGTGATAGCTGAACGATTTAATGATAAATAACCAAGGCCTACATTATTTAAAAATGCAAGCCTCTGATTTATCTCTTTTAATATCTGGTCTGCGATTTGTTGTTCTTTTTTACTTAATTCAATATTATTAAAAAATATCTGTAATTGATTAACAGACATAGATGATATGTCCCCTAGGGTTTTTTTATTTATTAATACAGCTCTACTTTCTTTTTTAAGCCTAGTACCACCGCATGATGAACAAGGTCTCAAACTCATAAATTGCTCAATCCACTCTCTTATACCACTGGACTTAGTTTGTTTATATCGCCTGATTAGATTTGGAATAGCTCCCTCCCAGCCACCATTATAGGTACCTGTCCATCTCTCAGAGCTATAGTGCATTTTATATTTCTTTTGTCCCGATCCATATAAAAGAACATATCTAATATCTTTATCAAGTTTTATCCAGGGTGTAGAAAAACTAAAATTGAGATGTTTTGAAAGACTTTTTAATATATTCCCATACCAGTTGCCCCTAGGCTGCTCCCCCAAAGGAACTATAGCACCTTGAATTAGTGATTTATTTTTATCTGGCACAACTATATCAGGATTAACCTCCATATGAGATCCAATACCTTCACATTTTTTACATGCTCCAAAGGGAGAATTAAATGAAAACATTCTTGGTGATAATTCATCTAGGCTTATTTTGCAATTAGCACAGGCAAAATTTTCACTATAAATATGCTCATCGCCATTTAACTCATGCACTGTTATAAGCCCTTCTCCAAATTTTAAGGCAAGCTCAACAGACTCCGTGATTCGTTCACACATTTGCTTTTCAACAGTTACTCTATCAACAAGAATTTCTATTGTATGTTTCTTATTTTTTTCTAAATCAATAGAATCATCAACTTTGTGTATTTGACCATTAATTCTTGCTCTTAAAAATCCCCTTTTTTTTATTTGATGTAGCAGATTTTTATGCTGACCTTTTTTCCCTCGAATTATCGGCGCTAGTATATAAATCTTTGTTTTTTGTTTAAGCTTAAATATCGTATCAACTATCTGTTGTACAGACTGTTTTTTAATTCCCCTTCCACATTTCCAACAATGAGGCTGGCCGATATGCGCAAAAAATAATCGTAAATAGTCATGTATTTCAGTTACTGTACCAACAGTGCTTCTTGGATTTCTGGCATTAGCTTTTTGTTCAATACTAATAGCAGGAGACAGGCCCTCTATCGTATCTAATTCAGGTTTCTCCATAAGACCTAAAAATTGTCTAGCATAGGTAGAGAGTGACTCTACATAACGACGTTGCCCCTCTGCATATATTGTGTCAAATGCTAATGAAGATTTGCCAGAACCAGATAAACCAGTAATTACTACTAATTTATCTCTAGGAATAATAACATCGATATTTTTTAAGTTATGTTGACGGGCGCCTTTTACAACAATATTTTTTAACGATTTTTCATTGTTGGATGTTTTTTTAATTTTAGGCATCCTGTATATTACACCTAATAATAAACCAGCACCAAAGCTCTTAAACAACCTCTATATATATCGATTAAGACTTATAGCAAAAAGTAATTCCACTATGAATACCTTAAAAAATCATTTGCTTATTTCTGTCCCACATATGAATGATACACTATTTGGAAAATCCGTAGTTTATATTTGTGAACATAATACAGAAGGCGCAATGGGATTAATTATAAATAAATCTATAAATCATAAAGAATTTGAACGCCTTATAAAAATAGAAACAGTGGGGGGATTTCAACTGGAAGATACAAATATAAAACCTTACTTTGGTGGCCCTATATTAATAGAAAAAATTATTGTTCTGCATACTAATAATATAAAAAATAATAACACTATTCCTATAACTAGCAAAATTTCTATTTCAAGCGAAGAGAGCATCATTGAAGAATTTGGTAAAAATGTAAATATAAAGTATAAATTGTTTTTTGGACATTCTGGTTGGAGCGCAGGGCAACTTGAACGAGAGATTGAGAATGGAGACTGGTTACTACAAACTTCTAATATTGATTTATTATTTGATTCTCCCTCAGAAAAACTTTGGGAACATGCAACAAAATCTCTAGGTATCGATATTAATGATATTTCAATCATTGGCGGATCAGCTTAGACAGCTCAATCTATTATTTATAACTACTTAAATTCATTCATATGAAAAAATACCTACCATATTTTGCAATCATTATTGCTGCTCTTTTATGGAGTCTAGATGCTTTCTTAAGACAATCACTTTATTCTTTATCACCACTGTTGATTATAACAATAGAGCATGGTATTGGAAGCTTATTGTTTATTCCAACCTTACTCAAATATTGGACTAAAATAAAAATACTCAAACAAACAGGTTGGGTTTCTCTATTGTGGATTTCATTCCTCGGCGGTATATGTGGAACATACTTCTATACAAAAGCATTAGGGTATGTTGGCTATATTGATTTATCTATTGTAGTACTCCTTCAAAAGTTTCAACCCTTGTTTGCTGTTTCTTTGGCAGCAATTATTCTAAAAGAAAAATTGTCAAAGCGTTATCTTGTCTTGGCCCTGTTTGCTATGATTGGTGGATACTTAGTTACATTTGGTAATAACCCTATATCAGCTTGGGATAATAATACCCTGATTGCCGCATTATTTGCACTTTTAGCTGCTTTCTGCTGGGGCAGCTCAACCGTACTCGGGAAGCAGGCATTAATTTATTTGCCCTACAGTTTGGTTACTGCTCTTCGTCTAGTCATAACAACTGTTACAGGTATTGTTATAATACTTTTTTCAGACTGGAGTATTATTTATAGTCACATATCTTATTCTCAATGGAAAATGCTTTTACTAATTGTATTCTCTACAGGAACGGTTGCTTTATTTATTTATTATTATGGTTTAAATAGACTACCTGCTTCACATACAACGCTTTTTGAACTATTTTGGCCACTGTCGGCTGTAGTTATTGATTGGATTATAAAAGGCGAACCTCTTTCATTCTCACAATTAATTGGATCAGTGATACTACTAACCTCTATGACAATTCTAACACAAGAAAATACAAATGAAAGATCTCAACCTAAAAGATCACAATCATAATCAGATTTTTAATATCATACATGAATTTTTCTGGGGTTTTGGAGCTGCTTTTCATACAGTATATGCTGTTGTACCATTGTTTCTGAAAAAATTAGGCGCACCTGAAGCAATCGCTGTATCATCAACAGGTATATTTTCAGTTCTTGTAGCAATACCGATGCTAATGACAGCAGCTCTTAGTAGAAATATAGTAAACTTAAAAAAGGCAGTTATTGGCGTTCACTGTTCGATAGTTATTGTAACATTTGTTATGGGCTATACATTTACTTT
>CAJWMI010000048.1 GCA_913043185.1 uncultured Fidelibacterota bacterium
GTAGAATTTGCACCAATTTCTACATCATTGCCAATAACTACCTTTCCAAGTTGAGGTATCTTTATATGGTTATCATTTATTGTCATAAATCCATATCCATCTGCTCCAATGACAACCCCCGAGTGAACAATACAGTTATTTCCTATAATTGAATTAGAATATAAATGTACGTTACTATAAAGTTTTGAGTTGTTACCAATTTCAACATTGCTATCAATTACATTATTTGGACCAATGTTTACATTATCTCCAATGATTACATTATCTCCAATGATTACATTTGGACTAATATTTGTATTAGATCCAATCTTTGATGATTTTGAAATTAATGCAGACTCATGAATGCCAGTGAAGGAATCAATATCATCAGAATAGAATTCTAGTATCTTAACAAATGCTAATCTAGGATCATCAACAACTAATCCGCTTTTGTTGTTAATTAAAGATTCATCAGAAACAATAACGGCTGAAGCTTTGGTAGTGTCAAGAAACTTTTTGAATTTCGTATTATAAAGATAAGAAATAGTTCCTTTTTTACCAGCATCTAAAGCAGATACTCCACTAATTGATAATTTAGGATCCCCAACAACTTTCCCGTTGATCAGTTGTCCTAGCTCTTTAAGAGAGGCCATTTTAAAAGTTAATTTTTGGTATCAGTTTTCTTTTTATCAGATACGCTATATTTTCTTAACTCAAGCAAAACATCATCGGTTAAATCATGGGTTGGGTTTCCATACAAAAGTGAGGTCGACCCATCAATTATGAAATCTATCTTTTTTGCAGCAGCAATTTTATCCACTGCTCGCTTAACTTTAGATAAAATATCAAACTCTAATTGGGCTTGCCTTCTATATAGCTCTCCTTCAGGCCCAACCATGGTAACCTGAAATTTTTGTATTGTTGCTTCCCTTGAAGAAATTTCAGCTTCTTTTTCTTTTCTCCATTCAGGACTGCTCATTAACCTCTGCGTCTCAAAGGCTTGTTTAATACTATCAAGCTGAACAATCATCGAATTATATCTCATGTTGACCTGCCTGTATTCCATCTGAAGCTGTGCCTCAGCATCCTTGAATTCCTCATATTCCGAGCGAATTCTATCTGACTGTACAAATCCTATTTTATTTTGAGCAAATAATACCGATATGAATATTTGCAAAGCAAAAATGACAGTTGTGATTTTTTTAGGAACCACATTTACCTCCTTAAAATTAATAATTAATTTCCAAAAATTATTGTGTACTCCCAACCCTGGGGCTCACCATTTCCAGTAATATCATCAAATCCATAACCAACATCAAACCCAAGTTTCCCAATCATAGGCATAAAAAATCGTATACCAGCTCCAGCAGACCTTTTTAACTCCAAAGGATTTGATCGTTCATATCTCAACGTGCTCATCAAACGGGTATCATGCCATACATTCCCTGCTTCAGCAAATAGCATTGCATAAACAACAGGATTTTCTGAGAACGGAAATCTAAACTCCGTGGTATACTTAACCATTGTATTCCCTCCAACTCCACGACCTGTAGTTGTTAGCGGTCCGATAGAATTGTCAGGATAACCGCGAAGCATGGTTCCATAGGGTATGCCATTTCCACCCATTATGAATCTTTCATAAGGGGGAATATAGGTATATCCTTTGTTGTTTACCCTAAGCATCTTTATGGTGCCTATTTTTAAAGAACTTGTTAGAACAAATTTCCAGAATGTAGGTGTATACCAGTCTAAATTCAAAACATGTTTATGATAATGCTCATCTCCTTTAAATACGCCACCTGAGAATGTTGAAGTAAGTATTGCGCTTGATCCCTCTGTGGGAAATTCAGCGCGATCTCTACTATCCCTACTAATGTTTTGTGTTAGACTAATACCAGTAGATTTACGAAAATCACCAACATATTCACGTAATAATTCTTCATCTTCGCTATAATATTCAGCCTGCCTGACCCTTAAGTCCCAAAAGGCTCTAAAATAGTCATCTGGCCATTTTAATCTTCTACCCCACTGAATAGACCCACCTCTAGAAAGCTGATTAAATGGATAAAAATAATATGAATTTCCTGCACCCCTAAATGTGTAAAATAGAGAGAATCCTATTCTGTTGGGTGTATCGCGAAACATTGGATCTACAAATCTAACTTGGAAGCTTTCGTATTTACCTGGTCTCCCATAATAATTACCCATCGATACTTGTGTTCCAACATTAAACCCAAATGACAAAATTTGCCCTTTGCCTCTAAAATTATTAAATGCAAGATTTCCACCACCTGTCATGCCATACATGCCAGAAACACCAATGTTTGCACTGGCACGATCAGACGATTTTTCTTCAAGGGTTATATCCAAATCAATTTCATCTTCATCTACAGGAACAACATTTGGAGCTAATGATGTAGGATCAAAATAATTTAGAACATGTAATTTTCTCATACTTGTTTGTAATAATGTTCTTCTGAATAAGTCACCAGGAAAAACATCGAGTTCTCTACGGATGACATTTTCTCTGGTTTTAGAATTTCCATAAATATTAATGTTGCGAACATATACTTTATTATTTTCTGTAACCGAAAAATGAACATCAATTGAATCATTATCTGTAGGGGTAAAGAAAGGTTCTATGTTGCTATATAAGTACCCTCTATCCATATATAAGCTTTGTACATCCTGATAAACAGCTTTATCAAATCCCGATTGATTAAAAATATCGCCTTTTTTCAAATTCAATGTGGTCTGTAATATTTGCTCTTCATAAAGGGAATTACCCTCCCATGAAAAATTTCTAAACTTATATTGAGCGCCTTCATTTACGGTGATTTGTACAACTAGGCCTCGCTTTTTTTTATTATAAAATACACTATCAGATAAAACATTGAAATCTCTATGCCCTTCGTCTTTATAAAAACTATTAAGCGCTACAAGATCTTCATCAAATTTCTTTTTATCAAATGATGATGCCCAAAATCTCCACCATGTACGTATTTTAGTATCTTTCAACTGCCGTCTAAGTGTATAAAGAGTTAACTTATTTCTAAGTATTCTTGGAATTGGTAGCCAGGATTTTGTTGCCAGCCAGCCAAAATTGTTTTGTCCGCCTCCAGAAATAATAATATCTTTTATTTTCATTTTTTTACCTTCATTAATAGTAAAAGTAACATTATTTCTTTGCGAGTTTTTCTTATCGATTGGCTCCATAGATGCATCTACTTTTGCAAGAAAATATCCTTCCTCTTTATAAAGCTTTATAATCTTATTTTTTGAACTATTTATAAAATTTGGCTTTATTCTCATTCCAACACGATACGAAAGAACTTCTTTGATTTTTTTATCTCGTATTTTTTTATTTCCTTCAAGCTCTATTTTTGCTAAAACAGGAGACTCTTTAACAATAATTGTAATTGAAATTCCATCGGATTTTTCTTCGTTAAATTCAATCTGCACATCACCAAAAACTCCTAGATCCCATAGCCGTTTAACTGCCCGGCGAAAATCTTCGGCAGTAACATTTTGACCTTTTTGCAATCCAGCTGTATATAAAACCATATTGTTGCTTGTAGAGCTATTCCCTTCAATATCAATATTATTTAATTTGAAGGAGGGGGGAGCTTGGGCAAAAATAAATGATGATATAATAATAATGCTTAGTTTTTTCATGCGCTTATTTGTTCACCTGTTTGACCAAATCTTCTTTGTCTATTTTGATAATCGTAAATTCCATTTAATAATTCTTTTTCTCTAAAATCAGGCCAAAATTTCTCTGAAATAAGTAACTCTGAATAAGCAGCCTGCCAAAGCAAAAAATTACTTAATCGATATTCGCCGCCAGTTCGAATTAATAGATCTGGGTCAGGAATACCTGAAGAATAAAGCTCCTCTACAAATAACTCTTCACTAATATCATCGGATTTCAAATCTGATAGTTCTATTTTTTTACCTATACGCTTAATAGCCCGTATGAGTTCCTGCCTACTTCCATAGCTTAATGCTAAAACTAGGTTGAGACCGGAGTTGTTTTGTGTTTTTGCCACACCTTCTAATATGTTTTTTTTTGTATCGACAGGTAGATCTTCAAGGTTGCCAATTGTAGAGAGCTTAACATTATTTTCATGCAGATTTTCAATTTCTTTTTTTATTGTTGAAAAGAGCAATTTCATGATTGCAGAGACTTCTGTTTTTGGCCTTGACCAATTCTCGCTAGAGAAAGTATAAAGGGTAAGATAAGAAATGCCGATCTCACCACATACCCTTACAATCTCTCTTACTGAATTTATTCCCTCACGATGACCAGCTGCTCTGGGCAGGTTCTTTAATTTTGCCCAACGCCCATTGCCATCCATAATTATTGCAATATGGCTTGGAAGATTGCCATTATTTTTAACTTTATTTCTTAACTTTTTATTCACGATAAATTAAATAATTATTTATATAAATATTTCTAAAATTAGCGCTTATTAAACTGCTAATGAATAATTAATCTTATTTATCATTTTCATAGATTTCAGCAGTATGATGATCAAATTGAGTAAAATTATCCGGAATCGACACATTTTTAAATTCTGATTTACATTTATAACATTCAATTGAGTCTTCTACTTTATTATACAAATATAGATCAATTAAAAATAAGACAACTAGACTAAGGCCATATGTGAATGGGACAAATAATGCTCCAATCAAAATAATAATACATCCAAGAGCCTGATTAAAATCTTTTTTCTTATACAGGTGCTTACATCCACACTCAGGGCAAAGGGGTTCTTTTTCTCTTATAAAATAGTTTTTATCAATTTTTTTCAAAGGGGAAGTCTGTATTGTAATAAATAAAATTTAAATATTATATCCCCAAATAATATGGAAATAATCGATACATATAACAAACCTGTAGCGCTTTGTGTTGCCTGAATCTTAAGTGTGCTCCATACAAAATAATTAATCAAAACTGGAAAAATATTACCCATGAATAATGCTACTAAAAGCAATATTCCATCAAAATCAAAAAGGAATGACCAGCTGTTTTTTGTTATTCCATATGAATCAACGTATACGTTGGATGTCATAAAAAAAACATCCCAAATAATTCTGATAGCTAATGCAACTGAAAGCGCTGTTGTAGATTTTTTTAATAAAGAGATTGGCAAAGCAATAACATTTAAATACCAATGTCCTAAAATCATCGAAAAAAATACTCCGGCTGTGATTAGTGATCCAATAATTACAGCAAATGAAGCCTGAAAATAAAGGTCATCCATAAAATGTGATAGTATGTTCAATAATGCAATTATCCCCAAAAATGAAATCAAAGTAATAATGCTATTGTGAATTATTTTTCTGTTCCAATAAAAAGCTGTTATTGATCCTAAAAGAAAAAGCCATACCAAGAGAATAATTTCTGAAAAATAATCAGTGGCAATAAAATAATAAGCTAATGTGCCAAGCGAACCAATTATACAGCATTTGCCTAAATTGAATCTGTAAAAACCCTGATCTATTTTTTGTAAAGGTGTTATCCAAAAGAATAGGGGGTAGACCGAAGCATAACCTAAAAAAATTAGCACTATAGAGTGCGTAAAATAATTAAACATTTAATAGGTCTATTATTTTCTTAGCAATATCCTTATATATAACACCAATATGAGAATCGGGATGAGTATCAACGATTGGGCTACCAGAGTCTGTAGTTTCCATAATATCCTGAGATATTGGAATTTGTCCCAACAAAGGAACCCCCAAACGATCGCTTTCAGTTTTGCCTCCACCTTTTTTAAATAAATCCATTCTTATTGTAAAACTACCATCATCTTTAATTGTGACTGGCTGCCCTTCAATTGATAAATTGCTACCAGTTTCAACTTTACCATCTAAAAATAATCCTGACATATTCTCTATTACACCTAAAACTGGTGTTTTTACCTTTCTAAACATATCTGCACCTTTTTTAACATCTGCTAATGCAATATCTTGAGGCGTGGTAATTATAAGAGCGCCATCCATTTTAAGTTTTTGTGTAAGCGTTAGTTGAATATCTCCAGTGCCTGGAGGTAGGTCTAAAATTAAATAATCTAATTCTCCCCAAATCACATCATAAAAAAATTGCTCAGTCATTCTTGCGACTAGCGGACCTCTCCAAATTGTAGGAGATTGGTTGCCACTAATGAAACCGAAACTCATTACCTTCATGTTTAAATTATCTAGAGGTATTAGTTTTCTTTCTTCGTTTAATTTTGGCTGCTCATCTAATCCTAATATCATTGGCAATGAAGGGCCATAGATGTCTAAATCAAGCAATCCTACCTTCAGCCCTATATCTCTTAAAGACAGCGCTAAATTAACAGCAACGGTTGATTTTCCCACACCTCCTTTACCACTTGATACTGCTATTATGTGCTTTATTCCTGATAGAGAAGAGGGCCCCTGTGAAGCCGGTGTTGGCATATTTGCTTGAGCTTCTGAAGTATTTTGATTAAGAGAAATATCTATTTTTTTATAACCACTCTCTGATTCTAATAGATTTTTGATTTCATTAATTACTGTAGTCTTTTTCTCTTCATTTTGGCTTTTAATATTTAAAATGACAGAGAGTTCATCTTCATTAATTAAAACGTCATGGATCATTCCAAAAGAAACTACATCACGACTAAACCCTGGGTAGGAAATCTTCTTTAATAATTCTATTACTTGTTCTTTTTTCATTATAAAAAAAACGGCTGTTAAAAACAGCCGTCATCCTAAGTATTTAGCTATCTTTTATTTTTTTAAGAAAACCATTTTGCATTAATTTCAGTATATTTGTTCCATTCTTCAGGCAGTTCACTTTCTTCAAAAATAGCCTCAACTGGACATTCAGGCTCACATGCTCCACAATCAATACACTCGTCAGGATCAATATACAGTTGTTTGCCTTCAGGGTCAAACCCATCAGCTTTGGCCTCCTCGCCAGCACCAGTTTTATCTTCTGGTCCATGAATACAATCTACCGGACAAACTTCCACGCAAGCCGTATCACAAGTACTCACACATGGCTCAGCTATGACATATGTCATAATTATCTCCTTTTTATTAAACGCTTTCGAAGCTACTTAAATTATGATAATTTTATATGTTCTTAAAAGACTTTTGGTATCAAAATATAATGTCTATTAAATTCATTATATAAATAACTAAATAAAATGAGCGATAAATATAACTACGATCATTACAAGTCAGTCCCTGACCCAGCTAGTAATGTAAATCACAAGAAGAAAAAGCCAAAGTTAATAGCAGTGGTAGATGAAGATAATTGCACTGGCTGTCAAGTCTGTATACCTTTTTGTCCCGTAGATTGTATTGAGCCAGTGCCAAATGAAAAATATGATATTCCAATACCTCCAGTTCAGGTGCGACATGATGAATGTATTGGTTGCCAGATTTGCGCTAAAGCTTGTACGGCTTTAACCTGGGACGCTATTAGGATGATCAAAACTGAAGAGTTTGAAGAAATCTACGACGTGACTGTTTCCGATTAATCAAACTTTAATTATATCATATAATAATTTATTTATTTCTCCTCGAATTGACTCACCTTTAACTACAAATATTTCTTTAAGGATTCTTGCTGGTTTTATGATTATATGAAGCGGCACTCCCCACTTTCTATCATCTCCTAAAGTATTGCGAAATTCATAGTATGTTGATTTAAAATTCAATTCCTCATCCTTTGAATTAATATCTCCGTAATAATATTTCATATTTAATTGATAGTTATTAATAAATCTTTTTGATCTTTCATTTGATGAAAAAAGCATTACCATTGAAAAGTCTATACCCAGATGATGCGAATCATAATATTTTTTTAACTCAATAGCCTCATATTCGCAATTTGGGCACCACTCAGCAAAAAAGGTGATGAATTTTATCTGCGAGGACAAATCTATGATTTCAATGATATGGGGAATCGATAATAAAGCCTTGATGGCATTGTGATTATTAACTTTCTCTAATGTTGAATATTCATGTTCATTGCTCATTTATTTGTATCCTACAATTATTAGTATGATTATCAATGCTGCCAATGAAAGATTTCTATAGAATATAAATTTTTGAAGAATGTTTATATCATTTAAATCACTATGAATTAAATGGGCTCTCGACATGTGTGTGAATGCTATTGCAAATAGAGCAATTAATATTTTTAAATGCATCCACCCCAATTGCAAAAAATATGTTTTCTCAATCATCATCAATACGCCAGTCAATGGTATGAAAAACGATGCTGGCATTTCAACTTTAGTGGTTAAATCCAATATTAACTTATGATCCTTGGTGTCTTTTTTTGATAAAACGATAGATATAGCCAGAGCAACCCCAAACCAGCTAGCCATACCAACTAAATGTAAGATTTTAATTATTGTGTAATAGGCTTCCATTCATCCAATATTTTTTGAATTTCAGACTTTACTTTATCTTTTAAAGAATTAATATCAATATTTTTATAATCATCCTCTGATATTGGATTACCAAAAATAGCGGTCAATTTACCTGGCTTTATCCTCCAGTCGTTTTTATTTTTTGCCTCGTAAGCTCCAACAAGTGCAATAGGTATAATTGTAACCCCTGTATTTTTTGCAACATGAAATGCTCCTTTTTTAAACTCGTTCATCTCACCGGTTAACGTTCTTGTACCCTCCGGGGCAATAATTGCAGAATTGCCTTTTTTGATAGCATCTTCAAGTTTTGTTAAACTACCTACCGCTGAATTTATTTTCGTTCTTTCAAGTGGAATGAGGCCATATCGCGTTGCCAGACCGCCCCAGATTGGCCATGAAAACTGCTCTGCAGATCCAACACCTGTAACAAAATGAGGAATTGCTGAAATTGACATAAATGTATCAAATAATGATCCGTGGTTAATTAAATATAAATATGGACCATTATCCTTATTCGGCCTGTTGCCTCTTATTTGAAACCATTGCGCACCACTAATCATAAACAAATAACATAAGACGCGTGCTATGGGATGAATTTTTTTTGATGTGAAAATTATCATCAAAATATTATATAACAATGCACCCAATAAAAAAACTATGGCCCATATGGGCCATATAATTATTGATGCAACTGTCTTAATCATTTTTTTTATCTCTCATTAATTGTATTAATTTATGATTAACATTTGAAAATGCATATTCATCAACATCGTTGATTTTTATCCATTTTGAATCATCAAGTTTAATGTTCTTATTTTTCTTTGAAAATATATACAGAGCTACTTCGGTTTTTAAATGGGAATAGTTATGCTTTACAATCCCAATCTTACCTTCAATATTTATGTCTTTTCCAACCTTTTTTTTAAATAAGTACTCAATATCAGCTCTTTTTTCAGATTCTTTAAATTCAAAGGTGGGTAGCTGCCACAATCCTCCAAGCATAACATTATTAGGTCTTTTGTTAATGATAATATTTTTATTTAGTGATATATACCCTGCAACAAATTTCTTTAAGTGTGCAGGTTTTTTTGCTAGGATTTGAGGAAATTGCAAGGGATTACTTGACTTAAATGCTTTGCAAATATTTTGATTAGGACATGATGAGCACAAAGCCTTTTTTGTTGTACATAATTGACTACCTATATCCATTAATGCTTGATTAACATCGCCAGGTCTGTGATGTTCTACTAACAATGTAGCATATTTATTAATTCTATTTTTATTCCATTTTGTAAGTTTTTTTATTCCAAGTATCCTTGCAATAACACGATTTAAATTAGTATCTATTGCAGAAAATTTCTCGTTAAATGCTATAGATAATATTGCGCTTGCAACATAGTTACCTACACCAGGTAAGCTCAATAAAATATTGTACGAATTAGGTATAATACCATTATGTTTACTTACAATGATTTTAGCGGCAGAATGAAAATTTCTACATCTTTTATAATATCCTAATCCTTCCCACATTTTTAATGCTTCATCAATATTTACTTTAGCTACTGAATCAATAGTGGGAAATTTTCTAATCCAGTTTTCATAATAAGGTATGACTGTTGAAACTTGTGTTTGTTGTAGCATTACCTCAGAAAGCCATATTTTATAGGGGTCCTTGGTTAATCTCCAGGGTAAATTTCTTTTGTTGATATCATACCAATCTAAAATTGAGTTATTATTTGTATAATACAATTATTTGTTTATAAGTTTATATTTTGACATATTCCAATGCAGCATGCTAAGAAGATCTTTAGCAATTATTTTATCTTCTTTAGAAAATTGACTAAAAATTTGTTTTGCAGCATAATCTATATTTAATTCAATTTTTTGTAAAATATCAAAACCGCTTTTTGTTAGAAAAATGATTTTTGATCGTCTGTCATTAGGGCTTATTTTTCTTTTTATAAAATTATTTCTGATTAAAATATCAATCAATCTTGTTAATGTGCTATTATCAACTCCAAGCCTTTGTGATAAAGCGGTCATATTGATACCTTCTATTGGTATTGAGGATATTACTATTACCTGAGCAAGGCTAAGGGGAAGGTCTTTATTGTTTTTTCTGAAAATTGATTGAAGATCAATCAGTAACTGTTTTAATAACTCTGCAAATTCCATATTTGTATATTACAAATATATTAAAATGTTATCAATCCTATTTTGGTAAAGATTTTAGTAATTCAATATGGTTAATATATGTTTGCACTAAAAAACTATAATTGTCTTTATTTGTCCCATGACCGACCATTTTCTTGTGATCCATTTGGATTTCATCCATAACATACCACTGTCCAGGTATTAATAATTCATTTTCATTAAATTTTGTGATTGGGTCCGGACCGTTTAATCCTGAAGTAGGCCCATACATAGAAACCTTATTTACTATACCATCATTTTCAAACCAAGATGAGTCAGTTGAAGATCCGTCTGCATAATATGCTTTCTTCATACCCATAATTCTAGCGTTAGATCGAATAATAAATGACATACTTTTATGAGGAACATGTCTTCCTGTACGATTATCTAGTACGGTATTGCTATTAACAAACGAAAAGTAATATATATCTGAATTAGCTGTAGAGTTAGTGTTGAGCTCACGCGCACCCTGAATACTTACATCCCATGAAACCATATTTTTAGTTCCCCATGCAGGATGCTTTTGCATTCTCTTAAAATAAGAAGCCCAAGCTTCATCTTTATTAATTTTAAAGCCCCATTGATCTAAATCAAAATCATAGAAGGAATTCCCTACAACCGCCGCAACCGCTATCATATCTTGTAAAAATGGTATTCCTGAGCTAATAAATGTAGATAGAGTTGATCCGTTGTGAGGAGTTGAAATAGTTGTGATTGATTTAATTAATCCATTTTCTGATCTACCCAATAATTGACTGGTTTCCATAATACCAGATGTATCTGAAATTGAAGTTCTCAGCAAATAGTCAAGCATCCGAGCAGTTTGGCCACCCATACTATGACCAATGATATGTATAGGGTTATTACTATCCCACTTTGGGTAAAAACCTGGATATTTTTTATTATCGGGTTTTCGAATAGTGCCAAACTGATCTGAGTGTCCTTTCCCATAGTCAACTTGCCCTCCTTTTATCTGATAATATAATTCTACAGCACGATCCCAATTTGAAGAAATAGGTCCAACATTAGTTATAATAATAGGATGTCCATTTTCTTCAAATTCTTTAACCATATCATATTTGCCTCCCCAATAATTATAAGAACCCATTTCCTCAGGACCCCATCCCATGAAGCCATGCACAAGAACAATTGGGTAATTATTCTGAGCAAATGAAAAAGAAATTAAATTGAAAAAAATTGCGGTTTTAAAAAGGTGCTGAGAAAAAAACATATTTATAAAAATTATTTGTAATACCAGCCAAATAATATCATCATTTCATCCGTAGATTTAAATCCAAACCCAACAGGTTCATTGGTTGGGTTATCATATGTTGCTTTTAACCTAAGCCCTTCGCCTGCATTAATTATTATTGGTGGATTATAATTAATTATCGGTGGGTGCTCCCAATCGTTTGTCCAATAAATCACCTCACCATCCCTGTCGCCTCCATCAATTTCTACTAAAAATTCTGTCATTTTTTCATGAGCATGAGAAAAAACCTGACCAAAGTAATAGGTATCATCCATTCTGAAAACTTTTTGAATTGTTGTTATTTTTTTGGGAGGTAAATAAATATCCCTATTGTTGAAATCAAAAAGCTGGGCAACATGCTTAACATTATTTTGCTCTATTAAGTGTATGTTTGTATATACTTCACCAATCATCGTTGAATCTGTCCTGTTAACATAGTGAGTATTTTGGTCTAATCCATACTTAGCGGGAATTTTTAATGCAACTCCATCAGGAAGTACATAGTCTAATCGTGACCATTGAGTGCCTCCAAAAAATTTGTGGAACTGCATGGTGTACAAGGTTGATAAGTTTGTTGCTCCATAACGGTCCCTTAAATCTCTAATTTCACCATAATTTGGAATTATCTGCTGAGGAATATTTTCATTAAATGTATAGAGGAGAAAATGGTGGCTACCAGGACGCATTTCAATTTCTATACGATTCACATATAAATCACCAGTATGATTTAGTTCAGTATACTGGAAAAATTCACGCTCAAAATTTGGCTGAATTTCAAAAGGCCCTAGATGAAGCTGCAAACCATTTGTAGGTGGTTCTGGTTTAGAAAATGGTTTAGGTTCATACCTATTTGTATCTAATAATAAATTTTCATCTACAACATTGCCAGATTTTGGCGCACCAGCCTCAATCCATGTTCTAATAAATTGTAATTCTCCATCAGATAAAAAATTTCCACCAGGAGGCATTAGTTGCCCGTACTCTGGATGATCTGATAAAAAATGCTCCTGATCATATGCATTAATCTTCTCCCAGAGATAACTTTTTGTTAATCCTTTCATTCCGCCTTCCGGGCTTACAATTAGTAAGCCATCCTTATTTGCCGCGTTATTTTTTGGACTTGCACCTACTAATGAATCATAAGAATCATTTGATGATAAATCTAAACCAGACTGTCGCTCTATAGCAGATCCTGCCATATGACAATTAGAGCAATTAGGTTTAAGTATATCTTTTTGAAGAACTGTCCATGTGACAGCACCTTTATCATCAACAGAATCTTGGCAGGATATAAATAATAATAAACTAAAGAAAAATGTTAAAGTTGATTTCATAACCCCTTAAAATAATAATTAATTATGGGATATTATAAAATATAAGGGTTTATTTACTAATAAAAACCCCGCATATTCTGCGGGGAAATTATTACACTATTTTGTTAATGTACCTACAATATGCTGTACTATTCGATAGGGATCTGCGTTCGATGCAGGTCGTCTATCTTCTAAATATCCATTCCAATTATTTTCTACAGTATAGATAGGTATTCTAATGCTTGCACCACGATCACTAACACCATAAGAAAACTGGTCAATGCTTTGCGTTTCATGAAGTCCGGTAAGTCTCATCTCATTATCTGAGCCATAGGCATTGATACCATCTTTATGAACCTCACCAAGTTTATCGCATAAAGAATGGTATAATTTTTCTGATCCATTATTTCTCATTTCATCATTAGAAAAATTTGTATGCATACCAGAACCATTCCAATCGCCTGTTTTAGGCTTAGGGTGAATATTAACCCCAACTCCATAATCCTCAGCTATCTTGTATAATAAATATCTGCTTACCCATAAATCATCTGCAGCTTTTATCCCCTTTCCAAAGCATTGATATTCCCATTGGCCTAGAGCAACCTCAGCATTGGTTCCAGTGATTTCTATTCCAGCAGC
>CAJWMI010000049.1 GCA_913043185.1 uncultured Fidelibacterota bacterium
GCACGATGAATTTGTACATTTTTTTGTGGTTCATGCAACAATGATCTAAATTGCTCAATTGTAAATTGACCTCTTGACACTTGCACCATTGTCCCAACTAAATAGCGAACCATATGGTGAAGAAATCTGTTGCCAGATATTTCGTAAGTCAGCATGCTTTCATTATCACGCCAATTGGATTCAAAGATAATAGATCTGGTATTTTTTTGGTCAGCTCTGTATTTAGAGAATGATAAAAAATCATGTTCGCCTAAGATAATTTTTGATACTAATCTAAGAAGGCTAACATCTATATCATTTATTAACCATGCTTGGTTTCGATACAATATTGAACTCCCCTTATAGACTTGATAGCGATACCATCTCTTTCTAGCATCAAATCGAGATTCAAAGTCATTGTCCGATTCAACAACTGACATAATTTTACATTCTTTGGCTGTATTGGAGTTAATAGCATTACAAAGTTCACTGGAATCCAGCTTTGTATCTAAATCAAAATGAGCGACCTGACCATACGCGTGAACCCCCGAATCAGTTCTGCCAGAGCCATATACTGGAATTCTAAGTTTCGAGCGGGAAATCACTTTTAATGCATTCTCTATCTCGCCTTGAACAGTTTTCCGATTTTTTTGTAACTGCCACCCACTAAAAGATGAACCATCATATTGAATTGTTATTTTAAATCTGGGCAATGGTTTTAGTTTATATATTTAGTTACTATTTACTTTATATATCTAATTCTAGCGAAAATAAATACCGAATGTCATCTCGATAAAATTCGACCTTTGGTGTTAAAGAGTAACTTTTTTCATTATTTATTCTGGTTAAATAAAGCGTATTTATTCCTGAAACAATATGGTTAAGAATAATTCCACCTATAATAAACTTTCCTGTAAATAATAGCTTATCACTATCAATTCTCATTCTTTCATACCTTTTACGAAATGTATCACCGCCTTCCCAATACCAGGGATAGGATGACCACTGACCTTCTTTACCGTCTCTCATTCTTAGATGCTCTTCATCAAAAGCATGATTGGAGATATAATTTCCAATATCAACCCAATATCTATGGTCACTGTTTTTTTTTGCTCCAGCATGTTCATTGGCATAAGCTCTGTATTCATTTTCTTTGACTTTAGCAATCTTGTATGCTGAGAGACAACTTGTAACTAAGATTGTTTCACTATGAAAAAAGAACCTGGACTTCTTTTGATGACCAAGTTCAGCCTCGCCCCATCCTGGTATTAGTATTGATTTAACCACCGGATGTATATTTGGTGATCCTATTAATACACTTAGTTGAAAAATAATTATATAAAACGTTTTTTGCATGATATCGCTGATATTAGTGATGTGATGAAAAAACAAACAAGAGCAAATATGTCTCCATAGTGTGTATAAATACTTCCACTATTAATAATTTTTATTTTTTCTTTAAAAATTGATTTTTTATTCAGGCCTACTTTTCTTTGCACTGTTCCATCTGGTTTAATAATACCAGATATACCAGTATTAGCTGATCTTAATACTGGAATACGATTTTCAATGGCTCTTAGTCTAGCTAATTCAAAATGCTGGTGCGGACCATATGAATTACCTAGCCAGCCATCATTTGCCTGAATGATTAACAATTCAGATCCCATTGCTACAAATTCTCTCACAATTCTTGGTATACTTGATTCATAACAAATAATGTCAGAGAAGGAAATGTTATTACATTTAAATATCTTATATTCTTTACCAGATTTAAAACTACCACGATCTATATTAATATTTAGCCAAGTAAGTGGATGGAAAATTTCTGGGAATAAGTCATATTCCGCAAATGGGACTAAATGGATTTTTGAATATATCTTAAAATTACTATTTGGCGTAAGCCACATTGCACTGTTATAATAACTCTTATTGTTATTTTCAATGACTACATCTATCGTCCCGGTTAACAAAGGAACATTATACTCATTTACTGTTTCCTGCAGCATTTTTCTTGTTTTATAATCTCTAGTTAAATATGATGGTAGTGCGGTCTCTGGAAAAACTACTATATCAGGATTTAATCCTGCTGCCTCATGGTGTAATGAGTCCATAAATGAGATTATTTCTTCCTTTTCATGCCACTTTATATTTGGATCTATATTCGGCTGGACTATTACAGCATTGATTTCTTTTTGAGTTTCGTTTAAGGATTGCATCCGCGCCCAACCTACTATTGATATTCCAACTAAAAATATAATTACCGGTAATAAACCATCCTTAATAAATGTCTTTTTATTAATTGCGTTATAGATGATTACATTTATACTTATTACGATAAAAGATATACCATAAGTACCCGTAATCTCTATAACCTGTAATATGTATATATATTCTGATTGGGTCAGTGCAATATTTGACCAAGGAAAACCTAGTGGCCCGAGACTACGAAACCACTCTATTGTAACGATTAAAAATGGAAAAAGAACATTTCCTATAGATTTTCTTTGTGAGTTTGGTATGATTGAAAATATTAAGCCTGCAAAAGACCAATATATTGATAAATAAAGAACTGCAGCAATAAGACTTGATATTACGGTTATAAAACTCGCACCTGAATTAGAACCTATCCAATAAAATGCTGTAAGGTTATATGTTAATCCAAAAATATATCCATTTATTATATTGCTCTTAGAATCACCATGAATAAAAATATATAATAATGGCGTAAAACCTACCCAAGCAAGAAAACCAATATTAAATGGATGATAAGTAAGACCAATAGTAATTCCAGATATTATTGCTTGGATCCATGGTTTTAAATTATAGATATTTTTCAATTAGAGTTTTTGTCTAGATACTGCTGGAGTATTATTGCTGCTGCAGTTTTATCAATTTCAGGTTTATTATGTCCTGTTTTCACATTTTGAAACATAAGTGAATTTATTGCGCTTACAGAACTAAGCCGTTCATCTTCATATACTATTGGTATTCGTAGTTTAGACAATATTTCTTTAAAATAACGAACCTTTATTGTCTGCGCAGTATCTTCGCCTTTCATGTTAATTGGAAGACCAAGAACTAAAATTTCAATATCATTTTTAGTAACTATTGTCTCCAACTGGTTAATCAAATCCTTTTCAGAGACATAATTCAGAGTTTTGTAGGGTGAGGCAATGATATTCGATCTATCTGAAAGAGCTAACCCAACTCTTTTTGTACCAAAATCTATTCCTAGGGCCCTGCCCATAGCTTTATATAGGTTTTTTTAGATAATCTTTTAATATTTTCCCTGGCTTAAAATGAGTCTTTTTATGTGCGGGAACAAATATTTCTTCATTAGTTTTTGGGTTTCTAGCCTTTGGTTTAGCTTTTGTTGGTTTGGACTCTAGAACTCCAAAATTTCTTACCTCAATCCTTATATATGGCTTTTCTTCACATAATAATTCTCTAATAACATTGAACATTTCATCAGTATATACTAATGATTTTCTTGTGCTTATCCCTAATTTATTTCCTAGCTTAGTTGCAATATCTCTCTTCGTATATGTTTTTATACGCATTTTATCTACCTACTCTTTCTACATTATCTACATTTTTCACGAAAGATAATTTTTTAATTAATCTATCTAATTGGCGCTTGTTCTTTATTTGGACAATAAAGTAAGCAGTTGCTATAGCACCATTAACCTTAATATCAACACTGTTAATGTTTATATTTTGCCCCCCGATACACTCGGACAAGTTTTTTAATAAACCTTTATAATCCATTCCCAAAATTTTTAATCTTGAGTTAAAAGTAGTGCCACGAGGTATATTCCAATCCACAGGAACTAGGCGATCTTCTTCTTGAGTAACAAGAGGCAAACTATGGCATGCAGTCCTATGAATAGTTAACCCTCTTCCACGAGTAACAAAGCCAGTAACATCATCCCCAGGAATTGGGTTACAACATTTACCATATTTAATCATAAGATTATTTATTCCATCAAGCATAATGCCATCTTTTGGACGGAGAACGTTTTCAAGAGCATCACCTATTTTTTTATAGGTGGAGTTCTTACTCTCAGTTTGATCTGGACTAATTCTATTATGAATCTCACGAAAGGCTAATTTCCCATGACCGATGGCTGATAAATAAGTATTTTCATTGCTAAACCCAAAACTGGAATAGGCATCTAAGTATTTTTGTTTTTGATTATAAATTTTCAATCTTCTAAGTGTTTTAAATAAGATTTCTTTCCCAAGTTTAATGCTCTCGTTTATACTCGTATTCTTTATGTATTTACTTATAGCATTTCTTGCTTTACTTGTGACAACAAATTTATTCCAGTTAATACTAGGGGTCTGTTTTTTCCCCGTAATAATCTCAACGACATCACCACTTTTAAGCTCTTGATTTAATGTCACAAGCTGGTGGTTCACTTTTGCGCCTAGACAATGCATCCCAACTTGTGTATGAACCTGAAAAGCAAAATCTACAGGAGTTGATCCAATAGGAAGCTGTATTAAATCACCTGCCGGAGTAAACACATAAATTTCACCATCAAACAAATCAATTTTTAATAAATCCATGAACTCTTTTGGATCACTAGATTCATTTTTTAGTATTTCGATTAATTCTCTGAGCCATTTAATATCAGTGCCAATATCATTTGTAGTTTTTCTCCCTTCTTTATAAACCCAGTGTGAAGCTATACCTATCTCAGCAGTTCTATCCATTTCTTGAGTTCTAATTTGAATCTCTACCATTTTCCCATCAGTCCCAATAATTGTAGTGTGGATAGATTGGTATCCATTTGATTTTGGCGTTGCAATAAAATCTTTAAATCTCTCTTGGACAGGAGTATAGAGACTATGAACAACACCTAGCGCTGAATAACATTCTTCTATTTTGTCTACGATAATTCTTATAGCATAGATATCATATATATCCTCAAAACCTTTATTTCTGTTTATCATCTTTCCATATATTGAATAATACGACTTAGATCTTCCATATATATCAGGTTTAATATTATACTTATCTAAGCCTACTCTAATTGGTTCAATGTAACTGTTTATTAATTTTTTCCGCTGTCTATTAGTTGTTTTTAATTTAGCATCAATAAAATCATAGTCTTCTTTGTTCAATGTCTTAAAAGCCAAATCATCTAACTCAGACTTTACTGATGACATTCCCAATCTATGTGCTAAAGGTGAGTATACATCTCTAGTTTCTATTGCAATACGACGTTGTTTCATCCTAGATAAATATTCTATCGTCTTCATGTTATGGATTCTATCTGCAAACTTAATAATTACAACTCTAATGTCTTTAGCAACAGATAATAGCATTTTCATAAAATTTCCAGCTTGTTTTTCTTTACGTGAACTAAATTCAATGCCACTAATCTTAGTAAGACCATCTACAAGATTAGCGAGATCCTTATCAAATTCTTTCTCAAGATCTTTTATGGTTATATTTGTATCTTCAACAACATCATGTAGTAGTCCAGCCATGATAGTTTTATAATCCATATTCCAGGATGCTAAAGTTCGAGCTACTTCAATACAATGATTAAAATACGGCTCACCTGATAATCTTTTTTGACCTTCATGGTACCTGCTACCGAATTCATAAGCTTTCCAGAGTATTTCTTTTAAATTATTTTTTTCTGTATCCTGTCCTATAGATATCTCATCATATAATTTCAAAAAAGGCTTCGGATAATCGCCAAATAATTGTGGTGCAAGTCTATAGATTGGGTTATCCATTAAAATGGTGGTCCCGGATTAGTGGCAAGATTTTCAAAGCGAGTGTATCTACTGATAAACGCTGCTTCCACCGTGCCAGTGGGACCGTTTCTCTGCTTAGCTACAATAATTTCTGCCCTTCCTTCATTATCAGCATCTTTATTGTATACCTCATCTCTATATAGGAAAATCACTACATCTGCATCTTGCTCAATGGCACCACTTTCCCTCAAGTCTGAAAGTTGAGGTTTCTTAGATCCAGTGCGCTGTTCAACTGCTCTTGATAATTGTGAAAGCGCAACAATGGGAATCTCTAATTCTTTTGCCAAAGCTTTCATAGACCTAGATATTGTTGCGATCTCTTGTTGTCGACTTTCTGCGCCCTTTGGGCCCTGCATCAATTGAAGATAATCAACAATAATCATATCCAAGTTTACATCATTCTTTAGTCTCCTGGACTTCGCTCTTAGCTCTAGTATACTAAGCGCAGGAGTATCATCTAGATAAATATCTGATTTAGATAATGGTCCAACTGCTAAACTTAAATTTTTATACTGCGATTTCGGCAAATCACCTCGCCTGACTAAGTTGCTATCCACGCGTGCTTCAGAACAAAGCAAGCGCATTGCAAGTTGTTCATTTGCCATTTCAAGGCTAAAAAAACCTATTTTCTTTTTGGAATCAATCGCTGCATTTCTCATCATATTTAACGCAAAAGATGTTTTACCCATACCTGGTCTACCAGCAATAATTATTAGATCTCCATTTTGAAATCCCGTTGTCCTTTGATCAAGTTCATGAAATCCGGATGGCACACCAATCACTGTCCCTTTATGAGAGGCAATTTTATCAATTTTATCAAATGTTTTAATAAGAACAGGGTCAATTTCTTCAAAATCTTTTTGTAGTGTATCCTGCGTAATACTAAAAATAGATTTTTGTACAGTTTCTAATATATCATCAACCTCTTGACTATCATCATATGCTTCTTTCGATATATCATTTGCCAAATAGATTAAATTTCTTAACACAGACTTTTCTATTACAATTTTTATATAGCGATCAACATGTGCTGTAGTAGGAACGACTTCAATTAGGCCACTTATATAGTATGCACCCCCAACTTTATCTAACTCCTTACTTTTTGTTAATGTATCAACAACTGAGACTGTGTCAATAGGCTCATTATCTTTATTAAGTTTGGACATTGCTGAAAAAATTAGAGAATGGGCATTTTTATAGAAATGTTCGGATGTAAGCTTTTTTTCAAATGCTTTATTCACTGCTGGCCCACTAGACAGCATTGAACCAAGAACAGCCTGCTCCGCCTCATCAGAATGTGGCTGTACATTTAATATTATATTTTTCTCTTGAGCCATGGATCTTAAGACTCTATATAGTCACGAATAAATTGAAAGTCTTTCCAGGTAGCTTTCTTCAAAGAGGGGTTTCTCAACAATGCTGCAGGGTGGTAGGTTATTCTTAATGGTATAGATTTATAGTAATGGGTTTCATTTCTCATTTCTTTTAGTAAAATATCTTTTTTTAAAAGTGTTTTACCGGCTATTTTACCAAGAGCAACGATGAGTTTAGGTTTAATCAACTCAATCTGCTTATTCAAATAGGGTGAACATTCTTCAATCTCTGAGGGTAAGGGATCTCGATTATCAGGGGGTCTACATTTTATGATATTTGTAATAAAAACATTAGATATCCTGGTATAACCAATCGCTTTTAATATTTTATCAAGTAGTTTTCCAGCTCTTCCAACAAATGGATTACCTTGAAGGTCTTCTTTATGCCCAGGTGCCTCGCCGACTAAAAGTAAATCAGCATTAGGATCTCCGGACCCAAAAACAAATTTATTTCTTGTAGTGCCAAGATTACATTTTTTGCAATTTTCTATTGAAGATTGAAAACTAAGAATTGATTCACTAGTTGACTCTGATTTCGCTAACGGATGGCCTTCTTTTTTATGGATATTCGAATAAATTTCATTGCCAAATAACTCTATATGCTGGTTTATGAACCTTTTAGTATCAATAATATCCATATGATTAAGATATCTTTTCTTTTTTCCTCCACTTAACACTACCCTCCATAAATTGCTCTATCGCAACACTAGTAGTCTTTTCCATTTCTACATAATCCTCAGGAGAGACTTCTTTAACCTCATCAAATACACCATAGTCCTCTTCTTCTTCAGCATCTTTTATAGATGCTTGCACAATACGATCATCAAGTACACGTTTAGCCTGGCCAGACATTATACAAACAGCTTCATACATATTTTCAACTTTTTCCTCTACATTCCTGAGTTGGATGGTTTTAATACCCATTAGTTTACTCCTTTTGTTATTTTATTGATTGTCCTAATAAAATCATTTATTGCAACCTGAATATTATCATTAATTAAGAGAGTATCAAATTGATCTTTATACTCCATTTCTTTATTAAATCTTTCTAATCTTTTTTCAATTATTTTGTTTGTTTCACTGCCTCTATTTTGCAATCGTTTTCTTAGATGTTTAATGCTTGGAGGAACTATAAAGATTGAATATGAATGATCGGGATATAACTTTCGAACAGACATAGTACCATTAACATCTAGTTCTAGTAATACCGTTTTTTTATTATTAATTGCATCATCTAATTTTGATTTGATAGTGCCATAGTATTGACCATGAACGTTCTCATATTCTGCAAATCTCTTATCATCTTTTAACGATATAAACTTATCTATAGAGATAAAGTAATAATCTTCTCCATTGACTTCATTAGGCCTAGGATTGCGAGTCGTATAAGAAATAGACCATATCAGGTCTGGTCTCGCTTTTCTAACTGCTTTGCATAATGTGGTTTTTCCTGAGCCAGAGGGGGCAGATACACAAATTAAATTTTTCATTATAATATATTTTGCACTTGTTCCCTAATTTTTTCAATCTCATTTTTTATTTCTACAATCTTAATAGTGACATCGTGAATAGGACTTTTAGAGCCGATCGTATTTATTTCTCGATTAATTTCTTGGATTAAAAAATTTAGCCTCTTTCCAACAGGCTCATCATATTTTAAATATTCTATGAAACTATCTAGGTGAATCTTAACCCTTACTATTTCCTCTGTTATATCAGAACGCTCTATCAAATAAGCTACTTCTTGCATCAATCTATTTTGGTCTATTGCATCTTTATCAATGATAGATTTTATTTTATCGCTTAAATCTTTCTTTTTCTTTTTTGGCATTTTATCTGATGAATTTTTTATACTCGTTAGATTTTTTTTAATTATTCTAATACGGCTCATAAGATCTTTATAAATTTGTTTCCCTTCAATTGATCTCATGTCATTTAATTGCTTTAATGCACTATCAACAGCTTCCTTTAGCCTTTCAACCTCATCAATATCAGCATCGACGAAAGATATTATATCATTTGTACTCATAATATCACTTAGATTTAATTTTTGACCATATTTTATATGAATATCTTTAAGAATATTCTGAATTGTGTCAAAACGATCTTTATTAAATGTTAATATTTGGCCATCTTTAATCTTATCTATATCAATATGAACCTTTATATTGCCTCTGTTTAAATAATCTAAGATATATCGACTCATTTTTTCTTCTGTTTCGGGATGGATATTGATACCTAGAAATTTTATATCAAGATATCGTGAATTTAGTGACTTAATCTCCACATTGATCTTGCCCTCATTACTTACGCTGGTTCCTCGGCCAAACCCTGTCATACTTTTAATCATAAATTTCCCTAAGAATGGAGCCTATATTACAAACCAGAATACATTATTTAATGAACTTAATTAAATACTTTATCTTTTATCCAATCTGATGATAAGCCTATTGTAATTAGGTGGTTATTATCTATCCCCGCAACAGAATTGTCAATAATAAATGCATAATCAACTGTGATATTTTTCCAAAACATTCCTAACCCAGCCGCTAATGAGCCTGATTGAAAAAAACCTAGTCTAATAAAAATTTTTCTTTTATATATCGTTTCTAGTCCACCTGATAATTCAATTGGAATAATATTAAAAAGTAATTTGGAATCAATTGTTCTATCGGTCATAACAAAATTAGCTTCACAAACTGGATTTATCTCTAGTCCATACTTTTCCATCATTAGTGAATGATGTGCACCAATCGATAAGGAGCCCGGCGTAAGCTCTATATTGCCATTATCCCATATCAAACCTGATGAGGGAATATTATGTAAAACTATTCCAAGGTTTGTTTTGTTAAATGATCTGTGAGCTCCAATATTAATCCCGGTACCTAAGGCATAATGATTATCTATCGTATGAAATAATAATTTTATTCCTAAGCCTAATTCCCATCTTTTATATGATCTGCTAAACGCACCATATAAACCAAATTGATTTTGACTAAAGTAACTAATTTTATTTACATCAAGCCTTTCACCTTCATCAAGAATACCATTTCCCTCTCCTGGATCTAGTGTCCCAAAGATACCATCATTACCCCAATCTAGTAAAACATTGCGAGTGTCTGGAATACTATTGATCCCCTCATACAATAGAGCAACACTGACCCAGTGACTATCACGAACACTTTTCTTAAAACCAAGAAATTCACTATTGACCATTCCCGCAATTCTAGATTGGTGGGTGAGACCTATTTTATTATTGCGAACCTTTGATAACGCGGGATTAACAAGAGAAATGCCTGCTGATGCTATCGGATAGGCAGTGGTAGCCTGAGCCAATGAAGTAATTCTTGAATCTGATAACCTGTCAAACAGTTCCCAGCCATAGCTGACAATATCAATATCAGAATATAGTTTTGTTGAACTGATGCATAATAGCAGACTAATTATTATATTTTTTTTTGATATCATTTAATATTTTTAATGCTTCAATAGGTGTTATTTCATCTATCCTTATAGCTTTTATTTCATCAGCTAAGAGGTTGAATTCTTCCTTTTTAGGAGAATCTATTATAAGCTTATTATCAGCTAATGTTTCAAATATTTCATCATTATTTTCAAACTTATGTTTTAATATTTCATTTGCTCTGTTAATAATTATATCTGGTAATCCAGCCATCTTTGCAACTTGGATTCCATAACTTTTATCGCCAGAACCTTCAACTATTTTTCTTAAAAAGATAATTTGGTCATCATGCTCTATTACTTGAACATGAAAATTCTTTAATCGGTCTAGGCTATCTTCAAGCACAGACAGTTCATGATAATGAGTGGCAAATAATGTTCGCGATGAAATATCCTCGGTATTATGTAAATATTCGACAATAGCCCAGGCTATAGAGAGCCCATCAAATGTCGCGGTTCCTCGTCCAATCTCATCAAACAGTATTAGGCTCTTGCTTGAAGCATTATTTAAAATATTTGCTGCTTCATTCATCTCAACCAAAAAAGTGCTTTCACCGCCAGCTAGATTATCGCTAGCTCCAACTCTAGTAAACAATTTATCCACTATACCTATTAATGCTGAATCAGCGGGGACAAAACAACCAATTTGTGCTAGCAAAACTATTATTCCCGTTTGCCTTAAAAATGTTGACTTTCCTGCCATATTCGGGCCAGTGATCAAATGAATCTGGCTCTTATTGATATCCATATACAGGTTGTTGGGGATGAATTTTTCTGTAGCCGGTAACATGTTTTCTATTACCGGATGCCTACCATTAATAATCTCAAATCTTGAATTATCTTCAAAAAAAGGTCTCACATATTTTTTTGATAATGCTAAATATGAAAAACTCGATAAAACATCAATCTCATTAATTATTCCTGCATTATTTTGAATTTTTAATGTTTGTATAATAATAACATCTATTAGCTCATAAAAAATTCTATTTTCTATTTCATAAATATGATCTTCAGCATTTAATACTTTTTCTTCATAAACTTTTAGATCTTCTGTTATATAACGCTCAGAATTTACCAGTGTCTGCTTCCTTATATAATTCTCAGGAACTTTATGTTGATGAGTTTTGGTTATTTCAATATAGTAACCAAAAACCTTATTAAACCCTACCTTTAGGCTTGAAATATCTAATTTTTCTCTTTCGTCTTTTTGAAAATTATCTATCCATTCTTTTCCATTATATAATATGCTACGGAACTCATCTAATTCTTTATTTATACCAGCTTTAATTACATTACCTTTTTTAATCATAACTGGACTATCCTCATTTAGATTAGTGGTAATTTGATTTGCTAATTGTCTTAAATCCATGTAACTATCTATTAATTTATTCAATGATTTTAATGACCTAACCTCATTGATACATTTATCATATATATTAAACGTCTGAGACAAGCCAATAAGATCCCTTGGAGACGCAGTTTTTTTATTTATTTTTGTTACCATTCTTTCGACATCAACTGTTTGCTTTAGATTATTACGCAAACTGTTCATAATTGATTTTTCGCTTAATATTCCCTCAACAATATCTAATCGTTTATCTAATTCATTTTTATCAGTTAATGGCCTGTGTAACCAATTTTTTAATAATCTACCGCCGCCAGACGTAAGTGTAAAGTCTATGGTTTCAATTAGAGTACCATTGGCACCTTGAGTAGATAATGAATGAAAAATCTCTAGATTTTTGATAGTAAATCCATCTAAACCCATAAATCCTTCGTTCTGGATTGGACTTATCTTAGTAAAATGCTTTACGCTAGAGTTAAGATTGTTTCTTAGATGGTATAATAATGCTCCAGCAGAGACTATCCCATTATTGAAATTATCACACCCAAATCCTTTAAGTGATTTGACGTTAAAATGCTCGATTAGAACACGGTATGACTGATCATAATTGTATAGCCATTCTTCAACAGTTGTAACAAATGGTCTGAATTTTTGATACCATTCTTCAGTATTATAAATAATAGATTTTGATATCACAACCTCGCTAGGAGAATATTTTATTAAATATTCAGTTAAATCTTTGTATGCACACTCGCCTATAAAAAATTCTCCAGTAGAGCTATCAATAATCGATATACCAGTCTCGCTCTTATTTCTGTAGATTGATGCAATATAATTATTTTTCTTTTGATTTAATACTTGGTCTAATGTGATCGTTCCAGGGCTAATAACTTCTATTACCTCACGCTTTACTATACCCTTAACCAATTTTGGATCTTCAACCTGCTCGCAAATCGCTACTTTATACCCGCCATTTACTAACTTTGGTAAATAATTATCCAAAGAGTGGTAAGGAAAACCTGCTAGGTCTACATTAGAGGCTTTTCCATTGGCTCTTTTTGTTAATACAATTCCCAATAATTTTGAGGTGATAACCGCATCTTCCCCAAATGTTTCATAAAAATCTCCCATACGAAAAAGTAATATAGAATCTGGATAACCTGATTTTATCTGATTATACTGTTTCATGAGTGGTGTTTTAGATTTATTTGACAAAAAGTGTCTCCCCAGCTGCCCTCTTACTACCCTCTCTTTTAGTGAATTTTCTACTATCAAAATATTCCAAAATAGGAATAGCATTTTTTCTTGTAAGTCTAGATATATTTTTAAAGTCTGATATAGATAAGGTTTTACAGTTTATGAAATGCTCACGAACAGATGACAACAAATTATTAAACGCATTATTATCTATTATTAGACTATCATTAATCTGGATTATTTTATTTTGACTATTAAGTAAAAATATCATTTCTTTTATCTCTCTGGGCTTCAGCTTAGATATATCTATTATTTCTTTAATCGAAATAATATTGGAATCAGAATTTTCTATTATGCTAATAATTTTTTTCAGATCTATTTTTATTTTTTCACTGAGATCTAATGATTGATTTACAAGCGAAATTCTACCCGATCTAAGTGCTAACATATTAGATTTAATTAATCTTTCAATGACATGTTTTGCCCATTTTTCTGATATGCCTAGTGATTGCACTATATTATTCA
>CAJWMI010000050.1 GCA_913043185.1 uncultured Fidelibacterota bacterium
GCACGAAATTTTATTTCTTTGTTACAGATTATATCAGGATTTGGTGTCCGTCCTATTTCGCATTCTTCTAAAAATATTTTGAATACTTTATCCCAATATTCATCTGTAAGGTCAATAGATCTAAGAGGAATGTCTAATGTCTCACATACTTGTAGTGCGTCTTTGTAGTCTTGGGCAGCGGTGCAAAATTCTTCATCCTCTTCGTCCCAGTTTTTCATAAAGATCGCTTCAACATTATACCCATTTTCAACAAGAACCGATGCTGCAACGGCACTGTCAACGCCACCGCTCATTCCAATGATTATGGTATCGCTCATATAATTTCTTTTAACGCTGAAATCAATAGATCAATTTCTTTTTTATTGTTATCTTGACCAAAACTAATGCGCACTGTGGACAAATTGAGATCATCCTTTATCCCCATTTCTTTAAGCACGGCTGATGGTTTTACGTTACCAGTATTACACGCAGATCCATTTGAAACGGCAATGTTTTTTCTATCAAGATTTGCCATTATTATATCTGACTTGTGCCCAGGAAAAGAAATGCTTATCAAGCCAGGTAGGCTATTATCGGGGCTCCCATTTCGTTTTACATCAGGGAAATGAGATGTTAGCTTCTTTAGAAAGTATTCTTCTAAGTTTTTTAGCTTAGTGTGACAATTTTTTTGATTTTGTTTGGCAAGTTCTGCTGCTAGTCCCATTCCAACAATACCGGCTATGTTTTCCGTGCCGCCTCTTATACCATACTCTTGATCTCCACCAACAATTAAAGATTTTACCATTTTTTTTCTTTTTACAAATAAAGCACCTATTCCTTTGGGCCCATAGAATTTGTGTGCTGATAGGCTTAAGTATTCTACTCCTAATGATTTTACATCAACTGGAATTTTTCCAAGTGCCTGAACTGCGTCAGTGTGGAAAGGAATATTTAATGATCTAGTTATTTTAACGATTTCTTGGACTGGCTGTATTGTCCCTACCTCATTATTTGCAAGCATTATGCTGACCAGACCAGTATCCTCATGGATTAAATTTTTTAAAGAATCAATTTCTACTGTTCCATCATTATTAACAGGCAAAAAAGAGGTGGTTACGCCGTGCGGTTCAATCTTTTTTAATACTTTTAATATAGCAGGGTGTTCAATAGAGGATACGATAATATGTTTTTTCTTATCTTCTGCTTTGGTACATAATACTTGGTTATTGGCTTCAGTCCCGCCACTGGTAAAGAAAATTTGTTCTGCTTTTGCTCCAATTGCATTCGCAACCTGGTTTCTAGCTTTTTCGATTAATGATTTTGCTTTTCTTCCTAGGGAATAAATACTTGAAGGGTTCGCATAATGTTCTCGATTTACATAGTCAATTTTTTCTGCGACTCTTGGATGTATGGGTGTTGTGGCGCTGTGGTCAAAATAAATCATGATTGTTATATATTAGATGAAAATAGTCTAATCGTCGCTGATAGAAGCGTATTTCACTGTCTTTTTAAGACTCAAATAAAATGGGGTTTTCCGCTGTTCCAGACTATTTATAATTAGTTCTTTATTGTAATCAAATCGGACCACTTCCCAATTAGTTGTGTCTCCTACTGTCAAAAAAGCAACAGAGCCTCGTGGGTCTTTATCAAAGGGTAGACCAGTTGCGCCCTGACAATAAATAGTTAAATTATTTTCTGTTTCTTCTCTTTGTATGTGTACATGCCCATGAACAAATAAAAATTGAGATATTTCTTTGTTAGAATCACTGACATGTTTTTTCCAGTTCAATGCTTCTTGAATTGTAGGAGGATGGTCATCGCGCTGATACCAAGCATGAGTAAATTCCACCAATGTTGATCCGACAACATCTCTGTGGGAGATAACCATCTTTCTAATAAACTCAATACCCGGTTTACCTAGTTTGTCTGCGGTCCATTTTTCATTTTCAACAATTGCCTTGCAGATGGGATCGTATGGGTCCATTCCCTCTAAAGTAGGAAGATCTTCTTCCCAAAGTTTTTCAATGATATATCGGTCATGATTTCCTCTGATAAATATACAATTATCAATAGAATTTAGTGTTTCTAATGTTTTTTCTGGTTCTGGACCAAGAGAAAAGCAATCACCTAGACATATTATTTGATCTACATTATCTCTAGCATTAATAATGTTGATTGCTTCTGACAATGCAGAAATATTCGAGTGTATATCTGTAATAATTGCAAATGTTTTATTTGACATAACAGAGTAATCTATTTTAGATATTCATAGTCGTACAAGATAAATTTAATATTAGATTTTAGTTATTATTTTAACCAGGTAAAATAATATATATGAAAACCTCTGATAAAATTCTTATTCTAGGCTCTATCGGTCTAGATACGATTGAAACTCAATATGGCAAAGAAGAAGATCTGTTAGGCGGCTCGGCAACCTATGCCACCATTGCGGCTGGGATTTATGGTTCTGCTATTCCAGTAGGAATAGTTGGCGATGATTTTCCAAAAGAAGGCTATGATATTTTTTCAAAATACTCGATAAATATAAATAATATTGAAACAAAGAAAGGCTCGACTTTCAGATGGGGCGGTAAATACCATGAAAATGGAGACGATAGGGATACATTATTCACTGAGCTAGGTGTTTTTGAACATTTTGAGCCTATCATTGATGAAAAAGATTCAAATATTTCTTGGTTATTTTTAGCGAATATCCACCCTGCACTACAGACTATGGTATTAAAACAGTGTACAAATAGTCCTTATGTTATCACAGACACAATGAATCTCTGGATTAATACAACTCCTGAAGAATTAAGATCACTTATCAATGAAACCAACATTTTATTAATTAATGAAAGTGAACTTATTGAACTAACAAAAACGGATGATATAATTAACGGTGTTCATAAAATATTGTCAATGGGGCCTGAAAAAATAATCGTTAAGCTTGGGAGTAAAGGAGCGCGATGTTTTTCTAAAGATGAAGAGATTTCGACAGGTGTGTATCCTGTGTCAAAAGTAATTGACCCAACTGGCGCAGGAGATGTTTTTGGCGGCGGATTTGTATCGGGGATGGCTGAGGGATTATCAGTCTATGATTCAATGCGAAGAGGGACAGCGCTTGCATCGTTCTGTATTGAGGATTTTGGAGTAAGCAGGCTCTTGAATATTAGACCTGAAGAGCTAGAAGAAAGAATGAATTCTATTAAATAGCTCACACAGATTGCTTGTTCAACTTGATTGATTCCGATTAAGTTCCGAAATAGTATTTTCAAAAAAGAGGTTATTATGATCCATTGGTTAAGAATTAATTCGAATTATTTATTAGTTACCATGTTTGGTTTATTGCTTGTTGCCTGCTCGAGCCAGGAATACACCACTGCAAAATTGGCGATACAACAGTCCGACTGGTCTAAGGCGAAAGAGTGGCTCCCGAAAGCCATGGCAGTTGAGCCAGACAATCCTGAGATTCCAATAGTATATGCTATAGAGGTACATGCAAGAAATGGTGACTGGGCGAAAATGCAGGAGATGCTGCAAAAGGCATTGTCTATAGATCCAAATAAAAAAGTTGAGGTGCGAGCTGTTTTTTTACCAGTGTCAGAGCAGGTAAATAATTATACTCAATATTATTGGGCAGAGCAATTTAACACTGGCGTTGAAAAATTTAAAAAAATCCAAGAAGATCAGGATAATAAAAAAAAGTATTTGAATGAAGCGATTGAAAACTTTACTAATGCATCTATAATAAATCCTACAGATGCTCAAACATACACGACTCTTTCAAAGTGCTATCTTGACCTAGATGATAAGGAAAAGGCGATTCAATTAATTAAGACAGCCGTTGAAAAAAATCCTGAAGACTTTAATGCTAATTTCACAGCAGGTCAGATTATGTTGCGATGTGAGCTAAGCAGTCAAGAAGTTCTTCCTTATTATCAAAAAGCTGTCCAGATCGAACCATCTAACAGTAATGCGTTGAGAGAGTTGGCGGCTATGTATTATGATATTGACCAAAAAGAAAAATCTATCCAAGTATTTAAGGATGCTATACAAAATGAGAATGATAAAATTGTCATGGCTGATCTTTATTTTAACTTAGGCGTGATCC
This sequence comes from uncultured Fidelibacterota bacterium, assembly GCA_913043185.1. Next base: position 4,094 of record CAJWMI010000050.1, read on the forward strand.
ACAATCAGATGAAAAACTATGAAGAGGCAGAGATGGCATTTGATGAGGCGTATTATTTAAATGAAGATGATTTTGAGGCAGCACTTGGTATGGCTAGTGCATATGAAGGTCTTGGAGATAAGTATTTTAATGGGACCGATGGTTTCACGAAGGATTTAGATTTAGCAGTACGCTGGTATAGAAAAGCAGAGAAAAAGATTAAAGACGTAAAGAGTATTGATTTTGAAAATGCAGCAGAATATCAGCGTCAGTTGGAACTCATTCGTTATAAAAGAGATATCGCAGAACAGAATTAATTTTATTAGCCTAGTTTTTGTCTTTTATTAAAATACTCATTTAGACCCTTATCGAGACTATCATCAGTAAATAACGGAACATAATCAATAAGATTTAATCTACACTCTCTTTTGTAATAATTTTGTAATCCTTTTATAAGATTCTTATAATCATTTTTTACATGCCATGGGTCAGTCGTGATTTCTTCGCCAGATTCCATATCTACAAATTTAGTTCGGGTATTAAAATCAAACTCTAACTCATTACGGTCAAGGATATGAAAGAGAATCACTTCTTGTTTACTATGACGAAAATGTTTGAGTCCATTCATAATATTATTCGGATCATCAAACAGGTCAGATATAATTATAACCAGACCTCTTTTGTTAATCCTTTCGGCCATCTCATGCAGCACTGGCTCAATTTTTGTATCAGATCCAGGTGATTCTACATCTAAAACATTTAGTAAACTATTTAGATGACTCGGAGTAGACTTTGGAGGGATGAATGATCGTATGGACTCATCAAAAAGTACAACCCCGGCTGCATCCTGCTGGCTGATCATAAGGTAGGAAAGGGCTGCAAGTAAATAACTACCATATTGTAGTTTTGATACTGAGCCACTAGTGTATGCCATAGACTTACTCGTGTCAAGGATTAGATGTGCTCTGAGGTTTGTTTCTTCCTCGTAACGTTTTACATAAAGTCTATTTGTTTTACCATATAGTTTCCAGTCAATATGTCGGACTTCGTCTCCGGGTTCATAGCTTCTGTGTTCCGCAAATTCAACACTAAATCCATGATATGGACTACGATGTTGGCCAATGATATATCCTTCTACAACCATCTTTGCTCTCATAGAGATAGAGTCAAGCATCGCTACCATTTCTGGTTGCAGATATTTCTTTTTATCTGCTAATTGCGAAATACTAAGCCTCTATATTTTTTATTAGCTGATTAATAATATCATCTACTTTTATACCCTCAGCCTCTGCATTAAAGTTTGGAAGAATTCTATGACGTAAAATATCTGGAGCAAGAGATTGTATATCCTCTATGCTAGGAGTAGGTCTCCCATCTAATAATGCCTTTGCTTTTGCACCAATCACAAGATATTGAGATGCTCTTGGCCCGGCTCCCCATTCAACCCATTTTTTCACATACTCACTTCCAGTATCTTCATTTGGTCTTGTTGAGGAACTTAGTCTCACCGCATAATTGACAACATTATCTGAAATAGGTACTCTTAGTACAAGATCTTGGAAGTCTATGATTGATTCCTTTGAAAACACTTTTTGAACATTATTTTCTTTGCCAACAGTGGTTTCATTAACAATAGAGACTTCTTCATCTATTGTCGGGTAGCTGATATTCAGATGAAACATAAATCTATCTAACTGAGCTTCTGGAAGGGGGTATGTCCCTTCTTGCTCAATTGGATTTTGCGTTGCTAAAACAAAAAAAGGTTCATCCATTGTGTACGTATGTCCTCCTGCTGTTACTCTGTGTTCTTGCATTGCCTCTAATAGTGCGGCTTGTGTTTTCGGAGGAGTTCTGTTTATTTCATCCGCAAGGACTATGTTTCCAAAAATAGGCCCTTTGTAAAATCTAAATGTTCTTTTTTCTGTCTCAGGATCAATATCAATTAATTCTGTTCCAGTAATATCGCTAGGCATTAGGTCAGGCGTGAACTGAATTCTTTTAAAACTAAGGTCACAAATCTCAGCCATTGATTTAATCAAAAGTGTTTTCGCTAGTCCAGGGACTCCAACAAGCAATGTGTGCCCTCTTGTTAATAGAGCAATAAGCATTTGGTCTAATATAACTTTTTGCCCTATTACAATTTTCCCGATTTCAGAAAAAAAGTTTTTCTTTGTTTCAACTAGTTGTTCAAGTTTTTGAGTGTCATTTATAATTTCAGACATTATCTCTCTTTTTTCTTTATACTAAATAATTACGGGCAGGAACTTAGTTTGATAAGTTAATTTCGAAAAGTGAAATACTAATAATTAAATTGGTTAATATTAAAAAATGGAATCACCAAAAATATCTCTCGTTGGAAAATCTTTAGATGATCTTATTAATATTTGTGAAACTTATGGTATAGAAAAATATAGAGCAGAACAGATATTTAACTGGGTATACAAAAATAAAGTAAATGATTTTAAGGCTATAAACAATATTCCTAAAGATTTTATCAATACCTTAGAAAAAGAATATATTATTCATTCATTAAGCATCGCTAGATCCAAAAAATCTCCCTCGCAAAATACTAATAAATTTTTATTTAAAACTCAGAGAGGATCACTTATTGAGTCTGTGCTAATGAATGAAGGGGAAAGGGTTACACTGTGTCTATCAACTCAAGTAGGTTGTGCATTAGACTGTAAATTCTGTGCGACAGCAAAAATGGGTTTTATTGAAAATTTGGATTCAGGAGAAATTGTAGATCAATATTTATTGATAAGTAAAACTATAAATCGGCCTATAACGAATGTTGTTTTCATGGGCATGGGAGAGCCATTCCTGAATTATACTAACGTAATTAAAGCAGCAGACTTATTACATGATCCCAATGGAATTAACCTTGGTTATAAACGAATCACTATTTCTACAGCTGGCATAGTGAAAAAAATTGAACAATTTTCAAAGGAAAGACAAAAGTTCAAACTCGCCATTAGTCTAAACGGTACCACAAATGCTCAAAGACTTTCCATCATGCCAGTAACGAAGAATAATCCACTAAAAAATTTATTAAATGTTTCAAAAAATTATACAAGAGCGTCCAACACATGGCTAACCTTTGAATATGTTTTGATCAAAAACTGTAATGATGATTTAAGTGATGCGAATAGGTTAATAACCATTTTAAGGGGTATTGATAAGTGTAAGCTTAATGTCATTCCATATAATATGACGGATGGTATATTTCAAAGACCAGATGAACAACAAATAAAACTATTTATGAAAAAACTAAACAATGCCCCTTTTCCGGTAACTATACGATGGAGCAAGGGTACGGATATCGACGCAGGTTGTGGACAATTAGCGATTGGTGAGAACCTAATGAGCGCCTGATGTGGTTTTAATAAAAGATCTTCAAGAAAAGCTAAGATTTAATGGAACAACTGGTATAATTCTTGGTTCCGGTTTAGGTTCTTTAGCAGATGCATTAAATGAAAAAATTTCTATATCGTATAATGATATTGAATCCTTTCCTGTTTCTACAGTAAGTGGTCATAATAGTGATTTTGTTTCGGGTTTTTATGATAACAATCAGCTTTTGCTTGCCAGAGGAAGGTTCCACTTTTATGAAGGTTTTGATCTAAACAAAATCACTCTTCCGGTTAAAGTTTTTAATCAATTAGGTGTAAAAAATATTATTATAACAAATTCATCTGGAAGCATGAAAATAAAAAATGCGCCTGGAACACTAATGATAATTAATGGGCACTACGACTGCACGTTTATTGAAGGCAGCTCAATGCCGATATTAAAAGAAGGGGAAGAGTACTATAGCTCAATAATGATTAAAAAGGCTAAAAAGGCAGCAGCAATGAATAGTATCAAATTATTGAAAGGTAAATACTGTTGGACTATGGGGCCAGCATATGAAACGCCGGCAGAAATAAAATTTTTAAGAAAACTTGGTGGCGATGCTGTTGGAATGAGCACAGTACCAGAAATTGAATATGCAAAAAAATTGAATATGAATATTCTTGTTATCTCTGCTCTAACAAACTTTGCTGCTGGTTTAAAAGATACTATATTAACTCACGAAGATGTTTTAGTTAATGCAAAAAAAATAGGGCAGGATTTTTCAAAACTTCTTTTAGAGACAGTTAAAAATCTAGATTGAATAATGAAAATAAATATCAATAAAGAAATCCAAAAAATAAGTGATGATATTTATACATATAGAAGAGACTTCCACCAAAATCCAGAGCTTAGTTTCCAAGAATATCGTACCGCAGAAACTATCTCGCATTATTTGGATAGTTTTGGCATTACTCATAAAACAAATATTGGGGGAACAGGTATTGTCGGAGAAATAGATTTTGGAGAAGGGCCCACGATTGCATTAAGAGCGGACATGGATGCATTACCTATTCAAGAGACAGGTGATTTAGAATATAAATCAAAAAATGAAGGTGTTATGCATGCGTGTGGACATGATGGACATATGGCAATATTACTTGGCACGGCGAATGTTTTATCAAAAAACAAAAAAATTAAAAAAGGTAAAATCAGATTTATTTTTCAACCTGCAGAAGAAGGTGGCGGTGGTGCGAGATATATGATTGAAGCTGGTTGTCTTGAAGGAGTAGATGAAATATACGGACTGCATCTTTGGAACTATCAACCTTTAGGTGAGATTGGTGTCAAAGAAGGGCCTATTATGGCAGCAGCAGATATGTTTGACATAATTGTAAGAGGAAAGGGAGGGCATGGAGCTACCCCTCAAGGTACTATTGATGCAATAGTGGTTGCCAGTCACTTGGTTACTGCATTACAGACTATTGTTAGCAGGGATACTAATCCGTTAGAAAATACTGTGGTAACAATTGGGGAAATTAGCGGAGGTGAAAACTTTAATGTTATTGCTGATCAGGTAAAGCTTTCAGGGACAACTCGAGCCTACACCGAAAAAAACCGTATTATGATTAAAAATAGAATGAAAGATATAATTGATGGCGTTTCAAAAGCATTCGGCTCGGAAATAGTGCTTAATTATAAAGACGGGTATCCACCAACAATTAACCATAAGCTTCCTACAAAACATATTCTAGATTCAGCATCTCAGGTGGTAGGGAAAGGCGCTGGATTTCCTTATCTTTCTATGGGGGGTGAAGATTTTTCGTACTATCTACAAAATGTCCCGGGCTGTTTTTTCTTTATTGGTTCAGCTCCAGATGAGAAAGACACCTTATCCACTCCTCATCACTGTTCACACTTTAACATTGATGAGCGTGCATTGTTAGTTGGAGCATCTGTCTATATGAATCTTATAAAAAATATTCTAGGTTGAAAATGTATTTCATCATTTTTGGAATTTTTCCAATTTTGATTAGTGCGCAGGTGCTAGTTACAGACCTGGTTGATGCGGTTAATTCTGGTGGTAGCCTAATCAAATATTTAGAAAAAGATTCAGTCCCCTATACTGGTGAAGTGTTTAATTATTATAATAATGGGGTTAAAGAATTGAAAGGAAATTATAATCGGGGATTAAAAGAAGGAAAGTGGGTTTGGTGGCATACCAATGGTAAAAGGCATAAAGTAGGATACTACAAAAACTCTGTTGAAGATAGTCTGTGGCAGTGGTGGTTTTCAAAGGGGCAATTAAAAACAAGAGGTGAATATGTCGATGGTAAAAAAGAAGGCAGGTGGAGCGAATGGTATAATAATGGAAAGTTGTTTTACTCTTTTTCATATACCAATGACAGATTAAATGGTAAATGTATTGAAAGATATAAAAACGGAAAAAAGAAATCCGAGATACTATACCGTAAGGGTGTCAAAAGTGGAATTGACAAATTGTGGACAGAACGAGGGTTGCCTGACTATGAATATAGGTGGAAAGATGGAGTCAAAGACGGTCTCCAAACTGACTGGAGTGAGACGGGTTTGATTATATATAAACATCATTATTCAAAAGGTATTTTTCATGGCGAATTCATAGAATATTTTGATGATGGTCAAGAATCAATTGTTGGGAGATATAAAACAGGGAATAAAATAGGACCATGGACTTGGAAATATAAAGATGGCTTGGTCGCACTAAGTGGAAACTATAAAAATAATATTCCAGTAGGATCTTGGTATTGGATAAGAGCTAATAAATCAGAGATGGTAACCGTGGATACACCCGATGTGGATTGGGTGAACAAAAGAATTAGAGAATGGGAAAAAATTAATAATTAGTATCCTATTGCAGAAGTTTCATCTCTGCAATCACCACCACCATATAGCCTATCATCAGATATGATAATACCATTTGCTACACCCATGTAAGGATCACTATCGTATAGTTTAATTATATGCCCACGTGATTCTAGGTTTTTGATAATATCTTTGCTCAGACCGTTTGGTTCGATATAGATCGTGTTTGCAGGGAGCCACTGATGATGAAATCTAGGTGCACATACAGCCTCTTTTATGTCCATATCATGGACAAATACATTTAATATGCACTGTAAAACGGTTGTAATAATCTTTGATCCACCAGGCGATCCAATTGTCATGATTGGAATTCCATCATACATTAAGATCGTTGGTGTCATTGAACTGAGGGGTCTTTTGTTAGGCTCAATTGCGTTCGCTTTATCGCCAACAAGGCCCCAGGTGTTAGATGTACCCGGCTTGATAGAGAAATCGTCCATCTCATTATTTAATAAAAATCCAGCACCTTCTACAACATGTTTATTGCCAAAGTTCGTGTTCAGTGTAGTAGTAATAGCAACCGCGTTACCCTCTTTGTCTACAACAGAATAGTGTGTAGTCTCTGTACTTTCATTATCATTAAAACTACCTGGAAATACTTTATTGCTTGGGATAATATTTTTAATAGAAATATTTGACATTCTTTTTTTTGCATAATCTTTTGATAAAAACATATTCCTAGGGTTATTCCAATAATCCGGATCTCCGAGATGCTGAGCTCTATCAGCATAGGCGTGTTTAGCGACTTCTGATAAAAGATGTACATAGTCTGCTGAGTTCCAGCCCAGAGTGTCAATTTCAAAATTTTCGAGTGCATTCAGCATATGTATAAGTAAAAGGCCTCCTGAACTAGGAGGCCCCATTGAGATGATCTCAATATCTCTAAATGAACCAATCACAGGTTCACGATATACAGAACTGTATTTTTCAAGATCATATGCAGTGATCAGGCCATTGCTTTTTTGCATCTCTTTTACAATTAGATCAGCTGTGAGTCCTTTGTAAAAGCCATCTATACCATTTTTTGCTATACGTTTTAATGTTTTAGCCAGATCTTTTTGTATAAAAAGATCACCCTGTTTCCATGGCCTATTATCTTTTCGAATAAAGATTTTTGATGCAGCCTTGTTTGATGCAAAGTCATCTCTATAGCTGTTGAATAATTCAGCCTGATAATAGGATAATAAAAAGCCTTTTTCTGCTAGTCTAATTGCTGAAGATAGTAGTCGTTGTAGGCGAATATTACCTGAGCCATGATCAGACCATGCACTCAGGAGACCATGCACAGTCCCGGGAACACCACTTGAGGCTCTTGTACTAAGGGACATACCTGGGATCACAGAACCATTGTTATCTAAAAACATATCTCTATCTGATCTTGAAGGGGCTTTTTCCCGATGATCTTGAGAAAAAATCTTGCCATCAGATGTTGCCCCTATTATAAAACCTCCTCCACCTAAATTTCCATTTTCTGGGCAGGTAACAGCTAGTGTAAAACCAATAGCAACTGCTGCGTCTATTGCATTTCCGCCTTTTTTTAGAATAGTCACTCCAGCCTCTGAGGCATGTGCGCTTGTAGAGACGACCATACCATTCTCGCCAAAAACAGGGTTCGGAGAGGCAGCGTATAAAGAGCTAATAACCGTAATTAGAAGCAATATATATATATTCATAAAACTGAAGTATTGATTAAACCAGGCTCGACTGAATTATATTTAAAATATCATCGATTGCAATACGATCTTGCTTTTGAGTATCTCTGTGGCGAAGGGTAACTGTATTATCTTCCATTGTCTGATGGTCAACTGTGATTCCATATGGTGTACCAGCTTCGTCTTGCCTATAATAACGTTTTCCAATAGACCCTTGCTGGTCAAATAGAATATTAAAATGAGGTCTTAGGATATCTACGATAGCCCTTGCTTTTTCTGGGAGACCGTCTTTTTTTACTAGTGGACAGATAACTGCTTTAATAGGGGCAATTTTGGGATGTAATTTCATTACAGTGCGATTATTTTCAGTATCTTCCCAGTATGCATCTGAAAGAACTGCCAGCATCATTCTATTGAGTCCAGCAGATGTTTCTATTATGTATGGGAGATATCGTTCATTCGCTACTTGATCAAAGTATTTTAAATTTTTCCCTGAATATTCTTCATGCCTTGCTAGATCAAAATCTGTTCGATTATGAATCCCTTCAACCTCAGACCATCCGAAAGGAAAATTATATTCTATGTCCCAGGCCTCTTTTGCATAGTGAGCTAGCTCCCCTTCAACATGTTCATGAAATCTGATATTTTTTTCATTTATACCTAAAGTTTCAGTATAAAAATTTTCCCGTTTCTCTTTCCACTCTCTCATTGCCTCATTATCATTTCCAGGCTTAACAAAATACTGCATTTCCATTTGCTCAAACTCACGGGTTCTAAAAATAAAATTTCTAGCAATAATCTCATTGCGAAATGCTTTTCCGATCTGTGCTATTCCAAAAGGGATTTTCATTCTGGTTGACCCTTGGACTAGTTGATAGTTTACATAGATGCCTTGTGCTGTTTCTGGTCTTAAGTATGCAGTGGAGCCTGATTCTTCTATAGGACCGACTTGAGTCTTGAACATTAAGTTAAACTGTCGAGGAGAGGTCATCATTCCAGTCGTTCCACATTTCGGACATTTTATTTTATTCCATTTTTCATTTTCTATATCATCTGATAATTCATCGGCACGATATCTTGACTTACATTGTTTACAATCAACAAGTGGATCGTGGAATTCACCAACGTGCCCAGAGGCTTCCCAAATTTTTGGATGCATCAATATTCCACTGTCTAGGCCAACAATATTTTCATGAATTTGAGTCATTTCTCGCCACCAATAGCTTGCAATATTGTTCTTGAGTTCTACACCAAGTGGTCCATAATCATAGACGGCACCAAAGCCTCCATATATTTCTGAACTTTGATAAACGAACCCTCTTTGTTTGCAAAGTGAAACTATTTTTTCTATAGTTTTATTCATTTCTTTTTTCTTTTTCTTTTACGAGGTTTTTTTGGAGCTGCTCTTTTTATGTTAATCAGAGTTATTGCCTCCTGCAGGGTCAAAGATCCAGGGTCATGATCGGATTTTAGTGCGGCATTTACTTTCCCGTCAGAAACATATGGCCCATACCTGCCTTCTTTTAGGATGAGATTCTCACCGGTTTCAGGATGTTTCCCAAGAGTTCTAAGTTCGCTGGAACCTTTTTTAGATTTACTTAATATTTCAACCGCTTGATCGACTGTAACATTTAATGGGGTTATATCGCCTATAAGTCG
>CAJWMI010000051.1 GCA_913043185.1 uncultured Fidelibacterota bacterium
AATGAAAATGAAAATATTAATGTATTAAGAATTCTCATTAGAAATTCCACCTCCAACCAAAAGCAATTAGAGTAGGAAACATTGGAACTGCTGCCCGTTCTATGCCCAACGTTTCACCTGTATTCCTATTTGTCTTTGCACGATATTGGTAGTTTAGCGCATTCACATAGTTTGTCACATTAATTATCTGAAAAAATCTTTCATAGGGGATCTTGAAAATTCTTCCTTTTGTTTTATGCTTGAATCCCATGTCCATCCTAAAATAAGGCGACAAACGTTCTGAGTTTTTCTTCCCAACAAGATATGCCTCTGAAAAACCATATACTGGCATATAGGGGTCGTTATTTACCTCCCACTCCTGATATCTACCTATAGCTGGTGTATGTGGCTGACCACTAGAAGTCTGCAAAGAGGTGCTAAAATGCAGATTCTCTATGATCCTAAAATCACCAACAATATTAAGTGTGTGCCTTCTATCATACTTGGGATTGTACCACCCATGTTTTTCAATGTGCTTCTTTGTTTCTGCGAAAGTATAACCTATCCACCCTCTTAACCTTCCGGCTGTTTTTTTATATAAAAACTCTATCCCATATGCATAGGCCTTTGTAGGATAAAATTCGTTAAACGGTGTTAGCCGAGCACCACTCTCATCTGAGGTAAATAACTCACCCTGCTTTAGGGTAATTAAATTTTCAAAGTGCTTGTAGTAAGTCTCGCATCGAAACAGCCAATTATCCTCTGATAAATACTCTAATCCTAGAATATAATGATCTGAATAAGGTGCTTTCTGCTCTTCAGTTATCCCAAGCCAGAAATCAATTATCCTCCATGTCTCATCCTCGGGGTTGGCAATTGTTAAGAACTGGTGGTAGCGTCCAAGAGAGAGCTTATATGATAGGTTTTCCTGTGCAAGATATTTGATCCCAAGTCTTGGATCAAAATATAGCTCATTATGCTCAGAATAGTCCATAAAGCGGCCACCGATCTGTAGAATAATCCTCTGATTCAGGTTCCACTTATCTTGCAAAAATAAAGAGCTCTCCACCGTATTATCTTTCTGACTAAGCGGACTAAGATTGATCAGAGTATCCAGCGTTTGAAACTCAAAATCCATTCCAAGATCATAGTCAACTTTTTTTATCTGGAAGCCTGCCATAATCTGGTGATTTTCAATCCCATACCATGATAGCTCTGTCTCGATTGTGTTATCATTAACTATATCATAAAAATCAAACTCGAATTTTTCATCATAGGTACCAGACTCAGAACCTGAACGCCAGTCTCCTTTTAATCCAAATCCAAAATTAAAATCAAAACGATACCTGCTACTTGCTAGAAATGTTCGCGCAACAAGCTCCGGACTCATTAACCATCTCCATGTAAGACTATTTGTTTTATTCCCCCATGGCCAATTCAGGGCTGTGGTGGCTTCTTCATTTTGCTCATAGTCTTCCACAATATCATAATCAGAGTAAGAATCTGAAAAACTAAACTCCACGATGTCATCGCCATAGAACCTACTGTATGTCAGACGGTGATCCTGATTGATATCTAAATTGATCTTCCCCTGATAGTCGTAAAAATAATACCTAAATGGTAAGTCATCTCCCTTTATCAAAAGATTAAGGAACTGATCTAAATAAGTCCGCCTTCCTGCTAACATCCAAGATCCTTTCATACCTAGGAAATTTGGAATAGGACCTTCTAATAACATCTTGCTTGACATAGAAGACAGATTTGCACTTCCCTCAAACTTTTCTGTATTCCCCTCTCTTGTTACCACATTTAGAATTGCTCCCATCCTCCCACCATATCGAGCCGTGAATCCGCCCGCATGGAAGTCAGCCTCTTTTATAGATGAAGTATTAAATGTTGAAAATATTCCACCCAAGTGGTAGGGGTTATAGATTGTTATTCCATCCATCATAATCAAATTCTGATCGGGTGTGCTTCCTCGGACGTATAGGGCACTAGAGTAATCGTTTATGGTTTGAACTCCGGGTAACATCTGAATCGTACGAAAAAGATCGGGCTCTATAAACGCTGGCGCGGTCTCTATCGTACGTAAATCTAGACTTATCCTACTAGGCTCAACCAACTGCCTCATTTTTTGAGCTTCGCCAAACACATCGACTCTCTCGCCTTCAATTGCCTCAGAGATCATCCTAAAATCAATTCTGATACTCTCACCATCATTTATACTTACATCTTTTGTGATCATTGTATAACCTATAATTGAGGCAATAACAGTATAATCCCCATCGGACGGTATGTTAGTAAGCGCATAATAACCATCAACACCACTGGCCACACCGATATTTGAATCTTTAATGAAAACATTAGCATAAGAAAGTGGCTCCCCAGTAGCATCATCCCTGACAAATCCATTTATTACCTGTGCGGATATAGATGAGATTATTGCGAACAAAAATATTGCTGTACGATTAATGAATTTCATTTTTATGCAGGACTCAGATTTTTTAACCAGTGTGAGGATTAGAAGTTAAAAAAAATATAATTATATACGGTACAATAATACTCTGTACGTTTTTAGTTTATTAAACATATCCCCTGTCATATTTCCAGAGAAATAGATACGATTTATCCTTTTTATCTTTTTCTTAAAATACCATCTAAGAAACTTCATTCCTTTTGGATATTGACTATCTAAATATTTTGCAGAAAGACTCCGAACTGGGTCAGCAACCTCACCTATTATTTGATTAATAAGATCATATGTCCTTGCTGTTTCTCTGGTTATATCTTTATTTATGATCTCTGTGAATGAATATTCGGATAAATTATCTTGGAACACATTCCAATCATGACCTCCTCCTAGAGGCTTTGTGCCAGTCCCTGGTTTTCTAAAAAAATCACATATAAGAACATGTCCTTTTTCTTGAACCGCTAAGGGTATTTTTTTCAATGACCTTTTTATATTTACATATTGAAAACTTTCACTAAAAACAACTAGGTCATATTTCTTCTGAAGGTCAAGATCTTCAAAAGTACTACGGTAAACCGTGACCCTGTTTTTGAGCTTTTGTTCTATTGAGTCAGATAAATATTCACTTGGAGAAACGCAATCAACCTGATAGCCATTACCAACTAATTTTCCAGCTAAACCACCCGATCCACTCCCTACATCTAGTATGGTTTTTACATTTTTAGGGATTGAATGGATAATTTCCTCAGAGTGGTAATCCTGAGCCTTTTTGAGATTATCAAGATTAACTTCCAAATCATCGGGCCAATATCCAAAATGAAGGTGTTCTGTATTCAAAAAAAACCGGCTCAGTACCAGACCAATTTCTAAGCCAATCTCATTTGGGCTTATTTTTTTTGAGTCTTTTTTTCCCAATTTAAAACCTTTTGGCAGTGCTCGTAATAGATACAACCTAACATATTTTTTTATTAATTATATTTTTTTTATGAACATATATTCACAGAAATTATCAATAACCTTATGAAAACAAAACTATCCCGAAAATTAGGTATTCTTGGATTAACTGCCACTGGCATTTGTTCAATGATGGGTGCTTCCATTTATATTATGCCTTTCATGATACACAGAAGTGTTCCTGGTATTGGACCTTATGTCCTCTATGCTTTTCTGCTTGCAGCCGTGCCTGCAGTTTTGGCGGCATTTGCATATAGTATCTTAGCATCTGCAATGCCAAGAGCTGGAGGTAGCTATATATATGCCAGCAGAGGGCTACACCCTTATTTTGGATTTGTTGCAAGTTTTTCTCAATGGTTTGGCCTCTCAATTGTGATTGGAGTTATTTCATATGTCATTGTACCATTTGTAAGAGATGTCGCCTTAGCACTTGACTGGAATGAAATAGCCTCTTTGCTTGAAATAGGGTGGATAAGATTAACAATTGCCATTGCTCTTTTATGGACATTTGTTTTTATTAATATCCTTGGAGCTGACTTTTATGAAAAAACCCTTATTCCTCTAATGTTCATCATGTTTGGATTGGGAACTATAATAATATTTTCTGGATTATATTTTGATCATCATGATTTTTTAGATGGTCTGCAAGCAAAAGATGGGCAGGCCTATATCATCAAAACAGTTAGTGATTTTAATATAAAATCCTTTTTCTCAGCTGCGGCAGTGCTTTTCGCTAGCTTTATTGGTTTTGATTCTATAGCTCAGGCGGGAGGCGAAGCACGTGAGCCTTCTAAAACCCTACCAATAGCCATCGCCTTGACCATTACAGGAGTGGGCGCGTTTTACATGCTCTTTACATTTTCAGTTTATCATACTGTTCCATGGAGCTTTATCGCAGATCGAGCTATCGATAGTGATCTAACAGCTCCTGGACTATTTAGCTATCTACTATCGCCTGGACTATCAGCAGCTATTATAGCAGGGGCGGCCATAGCTCTTATCAATGACCTTCCAGCGATGCTACTTTCTGTGTCTAGGCTAATGTTTTCATGGGCAAAAGATGGAATTTTCCCAGATTTGATATCAAATATTCATCCTGTATATCAGACCCCGCATACGGCTATTTTACTTAGTGGTGGTATGGCAACTTTTGGGATATTTGGTAGCCATTTTGCTGGTGATTTTTTTTTAGGGATAGATATTATGGTAACCTCTATGATGGTCAATTTCTTATTGATGTGTGTTACTCTAATTATGATTAAAAAGAAGAATAAAATATTATACGAGAAGATTAGTATTTTGAAAAACAGATTAGTGCAAGTTATTCTAGGCTGGGCTGGAGTAATTAGTCTAGTTACTTTTCTTATGATCCACACCTGGAAAGACCTAACATCCAATCCAGAATATTGGTATTACCACTCAACTATTATTTATGCTATAGTTATGATATTTGGTTCAATGGTATTCTTTGTAAAATTTGGCATGCTAAAAACAAAAGGCATAGACACTAAAAAATTGTTTCAATCTTTACCCAATGAATAAGTACTGTAAGCTATCTCCTAATTTAAAAGTCAGTCGGATTATCACAGGATTATGGCAGATAGCTGATATGGAAAAAGATGGATCGAGTCTTGACCTGAACGAAACGGCAAAGTGTATGAAACCTTATGTTGATGCCGGTATAACCACCTTTGATATGGCAGACCACTATGGCTCTGCAGAGCTAATTGCAGGAAGCTTTAGAAATAATTTATCAAAAGAGCCCATTCAACTACTAACAAAATGGGTTCCAGACCCAGAACAAAAAACCACGCAAGATGTCCGATCAGCTGTTGAGATAAGCCTCGATCGAATGCAGTCAGAGGCGATTGACCTTATGCAATTTCATGCCTGGAATTATGCAAATCCCTATTGGCTTGACTGTCTTTTTTGGTTGCAAGAACTCAAGGAAGAAGGCTTAATAAAAAATATTGGGCTAACAAATTTTGATTCAGCCCACCTCCGAATTGCCCTGAATAGTGGAGTGGAAATTATTTCAAACCAGGTATCACACTCCCTGCTTGATCAAAGAGCGGGCTCTAAAATGAGTGAGGTCTGCCAAGAGTTTAATATAAAATTGTTAGTTTTTGGCGTACTTGCTGGGGGATTTCTATCAGAAAAATGGCTTGGGCTTCCTGAACCCTCTAGGAAACATCTAACAACTTGGTCACAAATGAAATACAAAAGATATATAGATGCCACAGGCGGATGGGAACAATTTCAAAAACTTCTAAATACTCTCCAGAAAGTATCAGAAAAACATCAATCTCAAATACCAATTATTGCCATGAAATACATTATGGATAGACCATCTGTAGGTGCCATTATAGTTGGAGCCAGATTAGGAGAGAATAACCATATAAAAGATAATATGAAAGTATTTGACATCAATCTTGATGAAGATGATATAAACCTTATTGAAAATGAACAAAGACAACTTTTGCCAATATCCGGAGACTGTGGAGATGAATACAGGAAAGCACCTATCCTAACGGCGGCTGGAGATCTAACACATCATTTTGATGCACTGCCAAAGCCCTATAAATCAATTGAAATAACTAAGAACCGGAACACTGTCAACAGTGGCACACTGTGGGAAGACTTAGCAGGCTATTCAAGAGCAGTAAAAAAAGATAATTATATAGCAATCTCTGGAACTACAGCAACTCACGGAGAACGTGTTATTGGGGGGAATGATGCAATAGCCCAGACTCATTTTATCATTGATAAAATCGAAGGCTCTATTGAATCCTTAGGAGGAACACTTAAGGATGTAATTCGAACGAGAATATTTATTAAAAATATTAAAGACTGGAAAGCAATAGCACGTGCTCATGGAGAAAGATTTAGAGATATTTCCCCTGCAAACACGATGGTCAAAGCTGAATTAATTGGCTCGGAGTACCTTGTTGAAATAGAAGCAGATGCCGTTATTGATAAATAATTATAGGGTGGCACATTAATAATTATAAAATTCTATAAAATTAATTTATGAACTTTAAAGCCAGATATCAGGCAATGAAAAATCGCCAGGCAAACGACTGGTGGACTATAACATTTGGTGATCCTATTTCATGGATTGTTTTGGGGGTCATTGGAGATGTAAAATGGATCACACCAATTGGTATCACTTGGCTATCCTTTTTATGTAAAATTTTCCCAGCTGTTTTAATGCTTTATAGCGATCGTAATCTAATTATTTTTGCCGCTTTACTATTGCAAGTTGGTCAGGTATTAGACAGCATGGATGGAAATCTCGCTAGATATAGAAATCAGACAACACTAAGAGGCGGATTTCTTGATCGAATCTTAGATGGGACGGGATTTATTTTTGTGATGTCCAGCTTTTCATGGCTTACCTATCAAAAAGGTCAGGAGCCATACTATCTATTGCTTGGTCCTATGGCAGCTGCATTTTACCTGGTCATATGCTATGCCTATTGGACTACTGCCTACCAAGAGCAAAAACGTATTGGTAAATCAAAAAAGGTTAATCCTGGTAGTAATGCCAAAGCTATTTATCATATCCCAACATGGAAATATATACTCAAGGGACAAAAGAAATTGTTTTCGATTCATCAAGCCGATTTTTATTTCTGGGTAGGTCTAGGCCTAGTTCTAGGAATCAGTGAATATATTATTTGGCTAT
Source organism: uncultured Fidelibacterota bacterium (assembly GCA_913043185.1). Next base: position 7,092 of record CAJWMI010000051.1, read on the forward strand.
TATTTGTTGTGTTATTTATCAGAGTGGTAAATAGAATCAAAAGCCGCTACCGCTATTTAAAACTATTAGATAAGGGTAGTTACTAATGAAAATTCCACCTTTGGCGGTCTATCTTGTCGCTGGTAGGGGGTCCAGACTTGGAGAAGCAACTGAAGAGACACCTAAATGCCTCATTCCGATCAATAAAGAGCCACTCCTTACACGGTCATTACGTCAGATATCTGAATTAGGCGTTAAAAAGGTTATTCTAGTAGTTGGTTATAGATCTGATGATATTGAAAATGAATATCAATCATCATATAATGGAATGGAGCTATGTTATATCCATAATAAAGACTGGAAAACAACCAACAATCTGGTTTCTTTCTATCTAGCTTTCCCTCAGATAGACTCTGACTATATTTTATTGGAAGGGGATCTAATTTATACTGATGAAGAGATAAGTAAGATGTCTTATCCAGACTCTATAGCTGTCTCTCCTTTTAAATCATATATGGATGGTACCATTATCACAACAAAGAATAATTATGTTAAAATGATGTACCTAAAATCTTCAAAAATAAGGCCTAAAAAAGCTGAGACGCTTTTCAAAACGGTTAATATCTACAGCTTTAGTAAAAATAATCACAAAAATTTTATACAACCCACTGTAAACAAACTGGTGGAAAGTGGATCACACCAGTCCTATTATGAACAGGCATTTGCTACACTGATTGAGAATAATTCTTTCCCAATAAAGGTAATAATATTTGATAATGATGCATGGTATGAGATTGATACGAAAGAAGATCTTAAAGAAGCAAAAAAACTTTTTAGAAAAGATTAATCTTTATTGTTGTATGATATTGGATAAAAATAAAATACATCTATTAATCTATCTATCGCCACTTCCAAAAAAACATTAGAATAAAAATTTACCCACGCTCTGAAATATTTTAAGGAAAAACTTAATTCCCCCTTACTTGCTTCATAATTCCACAGATTTAGTTCTTTCCCTGCACACCACGAAAATAACTTAAGCTCATTTTCAGATAATTGTTCCTTGCCGGTATCGATGGCATCATCTGACAGAGGCTTAAATGTTTTGTGGTGCCACTCTTTCTTATAATTAGGAATATTTTTCTCAGTACTTAAATAGAACTCTAACATTCCTGACTCATATTTTACATTTATGAAATCACATATTTTCTTTAGTTGAGTTTCTGGATGTCTAACGATATCCTCATAGCGAACCTCTAAAAACTGATCTTTATAAACCTTAGAGGCCTTTACCCCCATCCGAATGGAATACCTCCAGTTCAACATTGAATGAATAGAATTTTTCTTCCACCAGGGCATTCTCTTTAACGAAGCAATACAATCATGCCCATTACGTATTACATGTATAATTCTAGCATCAGGGTATAACTTCAGGAGTTGGGAAATATATCTAATGTAGTAAGGCCTCTTATCACCCCATCTTGGTTTATGCCGTATTTTTGAGTATTGTTGAAAAACTGTCCCAGTTATTTCTCCAATTGTAGTGCAATCCTTCCAGGACTCTCTTAAATGATTGGGATCAAGTTTAAGATCAATTAGCTTGGTGTTAGTTTCCCTTTGGAGCATCCACTCAATTATCTTATCTATATTTTTTCCATTATTTAAATCACCAAACAACATTCTCCTTTTATATAATTTTCGTGAGAATTTTGTTTGAGGTGGCAAAGCAATTTTTGAATGCTCATTGAGCATAAGCCTAAGCACAGTTGTTCCAGACCGTTCGCAACCAACGATAAAAATAGGTTGATCAGATAATTTCATTTTCTAGTTTGATTGATATGATATACTAAAGTATTAAAATTAAATCTAAATGCATATAATTATTATTTATAGGTAATCGACGACTATTTACATAGTTTTGTCCTCAATAATATTAGGAGATTGTACAAATGAAAAAATTGAAGATCGTTGTTTTAACTTTTCTAGTTATATCACTCTGCTTTTCTCAAGATACAAATCCCGCTGGCCAGAGTATCAGCGTATCGATAGATCAGTCGATGCTAAATAATTTCTTTAATGCTATTGGTGAGGTGAAAGGAAAAGGATCAACAAAAGTTCTCGGCAAAAAGGTGAAATATAATTGGAAGGTGAAGAACCCAAGAATAACGATAGAACCCGGCGCTGCTATATTTAAGGCAGATGTTCAAATCAAATCTGGAAAAATAAAGTCAACTCCTAAAGCAACCAGCAAACTAGACATAAGCTATGTAAAAGAAAAAAACCTTATTAAGATTAAAACCAAAAAAATCAAGGTTGATCTAAAGCTTAACTTATTTGGTAAAAAAGTAAAACTCGCTACGATAGATCTTTCAAAATATTATAACCCCACTTTTGAATTCCCTGGCCCAACATTAAATCAAAAAAGTATCGAAATTGATAAACCTGATGGCTCGAAAAAAACACTCAATATTGGTATGGAAAATCAAAATTTAGTTGTTGAGAATGGTAAAATAACCGTTTATTCTGATGTCAAATTCTCTGATCTCACTCATGATGAAAAACATCCAGAAAGAAATAAAAACTAATTTCTAATTACACCGGAGTAAAAAGATTTTTTCCTTCAAATGATTTTGTGCCATTAACATAGCTGTAATACTTTCTACATTCACAGGATAAATACTCGATATCAATTGGATGAAAACTGCGTTTAGCTTCTGGCCAATATTCCTTTTGTAGTTCTATCATTCTGGAACAGGTTTGCTGGTGGTTTTCTAGCCCGAGATAGTCTTGAAGACGATCTAGATATGCTACTGCTCCGATACCTGTAGGCACGTGGCTAGCGGGGTCGATAACATCCGGGCGAAACCAGGCCAGGTCAATAATAGCCATGAAAATTGGAAAATCATTTTCCATTTGAAATTTTTTGTTCACACTGTCTGTCGCCATAATCACATCACCATTTGCTTTTAAAATAATGTCTGTAAGCTGAATTTTAATTTTATCAAATAATATTGTAGCAGCATGGAGTCTTTCATATTTTTCCTCTTCCCAATATATTGGCCCAACCGGATAAGCTGTAAGATTACACCATGAACTAAGATTTTCTAATTTCTTTTTAAGGCTATCAGCTTTTAAAAGGTTTTCTGAAGAAATAATATCTAATGTCTCTTGTTTATTACACCATCTTGAGAAAAAAAGTGATTGCACTAATAATGGTAGATCTTTTTCTAAACCCTTTGCAAATCGAATAATAGCTTTGCTCCCCCTGTCATCCTCTCTGAACACATTTAAAAATCTACCACGTTGAAAAATAGGATCATCAGACCATGGAGGAAGATCACCATTCTCCCTTATAAGCCTAATATTTTCACGTTCTTTGCAAAAGGCAAAAAATGCAGAAACAGGGTCCTCTAATTGCAAACCATCTAGCGCCGAAGCATAGGGATTAGAAATATGTTTATCTGCCATTTTCAACAAATCCCTTCCAATTACGCATGTAATCAATGAAGGCATCGCCAAGATCAGCTTCTTTTAATTGTTTTACCGTAAACGGTCCAGGCTGTGGGCTATAATCCTTATCCCAAAGATTATTAGGCCAATCAGGATACGGAATTCCAACTCTGGCTACCGCTGCTAAATCCGCTCCTTGTTTAAGTATATTTTTAGCATCTTTGCAGGTCCAGATTTTTCCTGAGCTAATTACCGTTGGTAAATTGGTAATGTTTGTTGTAAACCACTCTGTTAATGTTTTTGGATCGTCAGGGTAATGTTTTGATGTTTTGTAAATATCCCAGCAAGATAGATGTAAAAAATCAATATACTCATCTCTTAATATTTTGGCTAGTCTCATACTATCATCTAAGATTATTCCTATATCACCTATCTCAGGAGATATCCTTACACCAATAATAAAATGCTCAGGAACAGAACCTTTAATTGATCGATATATCTCAATCAAAAATTTGGAACGCCCATTTATATCTCCACCCCATTCATCCTTACGAGTATTTGTTTTAATTCCTAGGAACTGTGTGATTAGGTACCCATGCGCTCCATGAATTTCGACTCCATCAAAACCAGCTTTTACACACCTCTCTGCTGCAAGTGTAAAATCTTGAATTATTCTATTTATATCGCTCAAAGAAGCAGGACGAGTAAACCCAATTGAAGAATCTTTACAGGGTATTTTACTAGCAGATATTGGTATCTTACCGGTCAAAGACTCAGGAGATCTCATACCACCATGAAATAATTGCGCAAATATTAGACCGCCATTATCATGGACTAGACTAACAAGCTTACGAAAGTTTTCTATCTGCCTATCATGATATAATCCGATTTCGCCTTCCCAACCTTGTCCATCTTCTGAAACATTGGCAGCTGCAGTAGTTACTATTCCAAACCCGCCTTCTGCTCTACGATTAAGCCACCTGATCTCTTGATCTGAAATCGATCCATCCTTGTGACTCTGTTTATTTGTCATCGCAGCAAGTACTGCACGATTTCTTGTAACATGACCAGTGCGGGGAAATGTAAAAGAGTCCCCAGGTTTAGCTTTTTCTTTTTTAATCATGATTATTAATTATACATCCCTATCGCATTCCCAATTGGACCAGCAGCTCATATGCGACCTTTGGCCTATTGGTAATCACACCACTAGCACCAATTGAAAACGTTTTTTTTATATCTTTATAATCATCTATTGTCCAGTAATGTACTTCCAGTCCCCTAGATCGCATATTCTCAATCCATTTAGGATTTTTGAGTCCGTATCTTTCTACCTTTTTGGAATAAAATGGCATCTGAAAAGCATCAAACGGAATCTTATACCATGGAAGCTTTCCAAAATATATCATTCTCATTATATCACTCTTTGACGCTGCTGTAGCAATCTGATTTTTTGAAACTTTTCTAAATTCTTTGATTACACTGTAATAAAATGAGACAAAAAGTGTCTTTTGTTGCATTTGATATTTTTTTATCAGCTCAACTAAATCAGATAGTCCAAGTTTTCTATTGTCTTTTATTTCAATATTTATTTTTTCATTTTTAAAGTTTTTAAGCACCTCTTCAAGTGAAGGTATTTTATAGCCTTTGTCCCGATATAAATAGTTTCCACTTGAATCAGAAAAGTTGTACGCAGCATCTAGGGATTGTATTTCGTCAAAAGACATTTGTGTTATATCCTTATTGACCCCTGTTATTCTTAGTAAGTTTCTATCATGTATTACAACCCAGACTCCATCCATTGACCTCCAAATATCCAGCTCTATTATATCTGCACCATGATCTAAAGCAAGTTGAAAGGCTTCGATGGTATTTGGAGGAAGATCCAGGGAAGCTCCTTGGTGTGCAATTATGTGTGGACATGGGCAGTCAAAATAATATTGGCCTTTTATTTCTGAGCCAATAATTAAATTGATGAGAATAATATTTATAATAAATAAATAATAAAAAAATCCAAGTAGTTTATAAAACAATAGATTGTCTATATAAAATTAATAATCAATCGGGTCAAACATTGTTCCAATATCTGTAGTACCATTGGCTCTGTAGCGTTGCCCAGTCTCTAAATCTTCAATAATCCATTTGGTTGGGCATTTCGTTTTTATAATTAGCTGAACAGATTTTTCTAACTCTTCAGCTTTTTCACCATTTTTTAATTCTCTGTAGTTTGACATATAATATTCTCCTAAAATAATCTTAAACCAAATTTATTCAATAAAAACACCTTTGGCATCTCCATCCATCCAACGCTCTATTTCCTGTGGGACATCATACTGATTGACCAAGAAATGAAGCTCACCATTTAGCCAATAGCAGGGAG
>CAJWMI010000052.1 GCA_913043185.1 uncultured Fidelibacterota bacterium
GTCAACGAAGTCCTAGGTTGGATGAGTCTTGGTATTATAGATTCTATGGTATCACAGCGGGTCTAATATTTAGTGGAGAGCTTTATGAGGCTCTATCAACGATGTTGACACCTACTGAAACGTTCATCCTTTCCCAAGAAAAGTATGAGCAAAATAAAAGGTAATAACTGGAGGCAATATGGCCGAAACAAATAATGGTAATGGTGAGGATAAACCTAAGGTAGACCCTCAAAAGCAATACTTAATCGAACAGTTTGGCAACCTTATGGAAAGAGTAGGCGAAGGTTATGGTGGTCCACTGCAGGAAGAACTAATTCGACGTATGGAACAGACTATCGCTGATTTTGACGAAGAAGTTAGCGAAATGCTAGAAGGCTTGCGGGATAATTCAGTCAAGAGACATGAGAAACTCAAGGAAATCTGGGAGAATCCTCAACAAGAAGCACCTGAAGGAGATGGTGGTTCTGGAGCACCTGAGGATGCTAGCGACTGGGAAAAAAGAGTAGAAAGCATGGCAGACGGATCTGGTGAGGATACAAAAGAGGAAGAACCAAAAGAAGAAGAGCCAAAGAAAAAAGGTTTATTTGGGCGCGGTAAAAAGTAGTGCCAAATTTGAGGGTGACAAATCGCTCTCAAATTATATTTAAATCCATTATTCTTTTATCATTTGTATTTTGCCAACAGTCGGCAGATAAATCAAAAGAGTACTCCCCATTAATAAAAAAAGTATATAGTTTTTCTAAGCTTGATTTTGTGACTTCTGAGGGTGAGTTTAATGAAGCCATATGTACACTTATTATCCCTGATTTAGTCTCTGATAGTCCTCCTTATATTGCAATATACTATCGAAGAGAGAACTCTCAATGGTTCACTGAATCGTTATACAGGAAAAGGCTTCGTTTTAGTTTCAAAAACGGTGTAATAAAGCTTGACCGTTCTAATTTTTGGGACTGGTTTGAGATTGAGGAAATAAAAATAGTAGTTATATACTAGGTTTTTATTCATGGAAGCCAGAGTCATTAGATCCGTTTAGTAGATTTATATAAGATTTCTAAGTATTTGTTGGTAATTTTTTTTGTTAATACTACCGCAATGTCTATCCATCTATATGATATATATATTGTTGTAGTTTTACTATAGAGTTTTTTCAATAATTAGTAATAAAGAATTTGAAAATTAATAATAGGCCGTGCTAGATGGGGAGTTAGCGGTGCCCTGTTGCCTGCAAACCGCTATAGCAGGATCGATGCTTATGCTAGGGTATTATCGGATAAATATGGTATACTGAGCGGTGTTGATAATCTCAACCTGTTGCAACATTAACTGAGTGAACCCCGTCAGGCCTGGAAGGGAGCAGCGGTAAGCTTTTTTTTCTGTGTGCTTGCAGTTAATTGAGTTTGAGCTGGCAAGGTATTAAGTATTTATTTATGAGATTTCCAATCATAAGTGCACGGCCATCAGTTTTATGACATATAAAGTATTATCATTAAAATGGCGTCCGCAGGTATTCAGCGATATTGTAGGGCAGGATCACGTCACTAAAACACTAGTTAATGCCTTCAAAAAAGAACGGGTTGCTCAGGGATATATTTTTACTGGCCCTAGAGGGGTCGGCAAGACCACAACAGCCAGGATATTATCAATGGCGTTAAATGCTGAAGGTGGCCCTAGATATGATTTTGATCCCAATACTACTATCGCGATGGAAATTTCCCAAGGAAGAGCTCTGGATGTTCTAGAGATTGATGGTGCGTCAAACAGGGGTATTGAAGAAATAAGAAATCTAAGAGAACAAATAAAGTTTGCTCCCATGGTTGGTCAATACAAGGTAATTATTATTGATGAGGTCCATATGCTTACTAACCCTGCGTTCAATGCCTTATTGCGAACACTAGAGGAGCCGCCTGCGCATGGTAAGTTTATTTTTTGCACCACAGACATTCACAAAGTACCCGCAACAATAATATCCAGGTGTCAGAGGTTTGATTTTAATCGAATAGCAACAGATACAATAATTAGTAGAATTTCTTTTATCCTTGAAAAGGAAAAAATAAAAGCAGACGAAGATAGTTTACAAATCATAGCAAGAAAAGCGGATGGCAGCATGAGAGATGGGCTAAGTATATTAGATCAAGTAATTAGTTTCTGTGGATCGGATATTAACTACGAACAAACAGTCTCGGCTTTAGGAATAATACCTAATGATCTATATTTTGATTATACAAAAGCGCTACTTGATAAAAATGGAACTGTAATGATCGAGGTTTTGGATCGTTTTGGACGCTATGGTGTGCCAGCAAGCGAGGTTAATAACGGAATAAGAAATCATTTAAAAAATTTACTCTATTCTAAAATTACCAATGGTATTGATTTGTTAGATATGAATAAAGAGAATAAAAATTTATATCTTGCTCATGCAGCTGAATGGGATAATCGTGATCTACTAAGGATAAGTCAAACTGTTTCAGATGTAGCCACCTATATAAACCGTTCTGAGGATCCATATCTGATATTAGAAATTACGGCATTGAAACTATTAGAAATGGATAAATCAGTTGCTCTAGATAAATTATTTGAGTCTGGTAATTTGCCTATGGATGAAAATGATCAAGTAATAGAGAAAAAAAAACCAAAAACAATAGATAAAAATCATTCTCCTATGGATTCTTCAAAAGATTCGATCGATGTAGTGGAAAAACCACCTGTTAATATTGTACCGGAAAAAATAGATAAAATGGATAATAATATTGATAACCTAGATAGAGAAGAAGGCGATAACAATAATAATTCTGATAGTATAACTGAATTAGATATCGATGAAGTTCGACAAAAATGGAAAGGTTTCATTGAAAAAGTGCATATAAAAAAACCATCAATCGCATCAATATTAGATAAGAGCGTTCCTCTAAATATTGAAAATGGCTTAATAACTATACAGATCTCTAGTGCCTTAGATTTTCATTTGAATATGATTGAAAATAATACCGAGGTGATAAATGATATGCTAGAATCTGAATTTATATCTAACATTGGATTTACTGTTGAAAAAGGATCTAGTGATCCTAATGATAAGTTAGATGAAAATAAAAATATGTCCAGTGAAAATATTGAAAAAGATGAACAATTACGTGATAAGATTGTTGATCTATTTGATGGTGAAATTATAACATAGGAGAAAATGATGTTAAAGGGAAATATGGCAAAAATGCTAAAACAGGCGCAGGAAATGCAAAAGCGCATTGAAGGTGTCCAGGCTGAGCTTAATGATACAATAATAGATGCTGATTCTGGAGGCGGAATGGTTAGAATAAAAGTGAATGGTAATCTAGAGCTTATAGAGCTATGTATTGAGCCAGAAGTACTAGAAGAAGACAAGGAAATTATTGAAGACCTTATCATTTCTGCTGTTAATAAAGGTATATCAAAAGCACAGTCCAAGTCAAAAGAAAAGATGAACTCAGTTACCGGTGGCATGTTATCAGGTTTAAATATTCCTGGGATGTAAATTGGCTCTATATCCCAAATCAGCAAATGCGCTAATAGAACAATTATCTAGACTTCCTGGAGTAGGAAGAAAGACTGCTCAAAGACTAGCGTTTTATATTTTAAAGTCTGATAATGAGGATATAAAAAACTTATCAGAGGCCATAACAAACATTAAGAAAAATATTATATTCTGTGATTGTTGCGGAATTATGACTGAAAACACTATCTGTGAAATTTGTACGGATAGTGACAGAGAAGATAGTGTTATTTGTGTTGTTGAGGAACCGCAGGATATTTATGCGTTTGAAAAAACGAATTCATTTAAAGGTAGATATCATGTTCTGGGTGGTGTTCTGTCACCGCTTGATGGGGTAGGACCAGACGATTTAAACCTTAAAAGCCTGTATGAAAGAGTTGAACATGGCATGGAAATAATTCTAGCTACTAACCCCAGTATTGAGGGTGATACAACTTCACTATATTTAGCTAAAATGCTTGAAAAGCTAGGTGCTAAAGTTACTAGACTAGCTAGGGGTATTCCAGTCGGAAGTGATCTTGAATATATGGATGAGCTAACACTAGCTAGGGCGATGGAAGGAAGGACTGTAGTATGAATACACCAAATATATTATCGCTCATTAGAATAATTCTTACACCATTGTTTATTATCCTTTTGTTTGCTGATTTTAAAATGGCAAAAGTATTTGCTTTACTTGTTTTCGCAATTGCAGCTATAACTGATGCATATGATGGTCATCTAGCACGGAAATATAATCAGATCACGCCCGAAGGAAAGTTTCTTGACCCGCTTGCCGATAAGATTCTTGTATTATCAGCATTTATATCTTTTGCATTTATAAATATTATTGATTTTTGGATGGTTGGTATAATAATATTTCGTGATTTATTTGTGACCGGTTTACGTTTTATTATGTCCAGCAGAGGTTTTGAATTTGTTACATCAAAACTATCAAAATATAAAACAGCGTTTCAGCTAACTATAATCATACTAACACTTATTTTTATTAGTATTGAGGGCTTGGATATAAATATTTTTATCCCTACAATAGTAATAATTAAAGAATACAAAATAATATATATGCTGACTGCATTTACTGCTATTTTTTCCGCCTACACAGGAATATTATATGTATATGCTAATAGATTTATTATACAAAAATTTCTTAATGGTAATCAGTGAATAAAATTGCAGAAATAATATCTACAGTTTTCTATATTGGGCGATTGCCCATAGCGCCAGGAACTTGGTGCAGCTTTATCGCATTTTTGTCTTGGTATCTACTCAGAACATATATACAAGCAGAGTTTATTCTCTATGCTAGTCTTGTATTATTTTTTATTGGGGTTGCGGCAACAACAATATATTCTGAATCGATTGGACAAGAAGATCCGCCTGAAATAGTTATTGATGAATGGGTTGGTCAGTGGATTGCTTTGTGGATGATACCTCACTCATTTATTTGGGGTTTTGTTTCTTTTTTATTTTTCAGGGTATTTGATATTCTTAAGCCTGGACCAGTCCAACTCATGGATGATATAAAATCTGGAACCGGGATCATGATGGATGATGTAATCGCTGGAATACTGGCACTTTTGGTAACACAAAGCTTAGTCTATTTTATTGGATGAAAGCATCTCTATTGACCATAGGAGATGAATTACTTTCTGGTAAAACAACGAACACGAACGCTACATGGATAAGCCATAATTTAACTTTAGCAGGATGTAATGTTGTAAGGAACATAACTGTTGGAGATAAAGAGGAAGAAATTTTAGATAGTCTTTCTGCATTATTTGAGCGCCCAGTCGATTTAGTATTATGTACAGGCGGTCTAGGTCCAACGCATGATGATATAACTCGAAATACTATTTTTCAGTTTTTTAATAGTGACTCAGTCTTGGATGAAAACTACTGGGGAAACCTAAAAAAAAGATTTTCTTCTTTAGGATATTCGATACCATCATCTAATAAATCGCAAGCGATTATTCCCCATAATGGTAAGGTGTTTCCTAATCCAATTGGTTCTGCACGTGGACTCTTGTTTCATAAAGATAAAATAACGTTCATGGCAATGCCAGGAGTACCATCTGAAATGAAAGCCATGATGATTGAGTCAGTCATTCCATGGGTAAGAAAAAAAAGTAAAAAGAAAAATTTCTCTATAAATATACGGACAACCGGAATACCTGAATCAGTATTGTATGAAAAAATAAAAGTCAAAAATAGTATCCTGAAATCTATAAACCTTGGATATTATCCATCATTATTTGGGGTAGATATTCGTATTAGTGGAAATAATATTGCATCGATAGAAAAAGTGCAAAAACTAATAGTCAAAGATGTGGGACCATATATTTATAACATTGGTGAAGAACCGCTGGAAAATATTATTGTTAATAGATTAATGAAAAATAATTTAACTATTGCAACCGCAGAATCTTGCACTGGTGGTCTAATTGGTCATCGGATAACACAAGTTTCCGGTAGTTCAAAAGTATATAACGGTGGACTCATAGCATACAGTAATAAAACTAAGCTAAACCAACTAAAAATAAATAATAAGACTCTTAATAGATTCGGCGCGGTTAGTAAAGAGGTTGCATCAGAAATGGCAGTACAGGTAAGAAATATTTTTGATTCTGATATTGGTGTTTCTGTTACAGGTATTGCCGGACCAGACGGTGGGACCAAAGATAAACCAGTTGGCCTGGTCTATGTAGGCTATTCTGATTGTAATGGATTAATAACAAAACAATTTAATTTTCACTCTTCAAGAGAATCCAATAAAATACGTACTAGCCAGGCGGTGTTAAATTTGATCAGCCAAAAAGTGTTATAAATGAAAAATAAACTATTAAGAACCTTTGTAGCAATAACAGCACCCTCTGAGGTAGGTAATATAAAGCAAATGTTATTGTCCACAATGGAGAATGATAAAGCTGATATTAGATGGGTAAAGCATTCCAATCTTCATCTTACAGTGAAATTTTTGGGTTACACTCCTGAGGGTGATATAGCAAGCTTATGTAGTGATATAGATAATTTAGTCAAAAAACATAATCCGTTTAATTTATCGGTTTCTGGAACTGGTTGTTTCCCTGATACGATGAAACCTTCGGTATTGTATTTAGACGTTTCTGGCGATCATAAGTCACTTTCATTATTAGTGAATGAGGCAGAGGAATTATTTGCAAATAGAGGATACCCTAAGATGAAAGATTCTTTCATCCCTCATATCACCCTAGCAAGGATTAAATATCCTCAAAAGTTCGCACCAGATGTCACTTCTTTTTTAAATTCCTCATATGACGGTATTGATTTCCCAGTAAATCATTTGCAATTTTTCAGTAGTGAAATTCTGCCTGAAGGAGTATTTTATAATCTACTGGGTACTTTTCCACTTGCCGATATATAATTGAATAAGGAATTAATAAAATGACCACAGACTCAAAAAAAACAAAAGCTCTAGATCTAGCGATAACCCAAATTGATCGTCAATTTGGAAAAGGCTCTATAATGCGCATGGGCGCTGACCATGTAAGCATTAGTGAAAACGTAATATCTACCGGATGTTTATCACTAGATGTTGCTCTTGGTGTTGGTGGTGTTCCCAGAGGAAGAATAATAGAAGTATTTGGACCGGAGTCATCTGGAAAAACTACTCTTGCTCTTCATATAGTGGCTGAGGCACAAAAAACTGGAGGATATGCAGCATTTATTGATGCTGAGCACGCTATGGATCCTGAATACGCAAAAAATTTAGGAATAAATCTAGATGAACTTCTTGTCTCTCAGCCTGACTCAGGTGAGCAATCTCTTGAAATAGCAGAAACGTTAGTCAGAAGTGGTGCCTTAGATATAATCGTTGTTGACTCTGTTGCCGCATTGGTTCCAAGAGCAGAACTTGAGGGTGAGATGGGAGACTCTCACATGGGCCTACAAGCCAGGTTAATGTCCCAAGCGCTACGAAAACTAACAGGCACTGTAAGCCGTTCTAATACGACAGTATTATTTGTAAATCAAATAAGAGAAAAAATTGGTGTAATGTTTGGTAATCCTGAGACAACGCCTGGAGGTAGAGCATTGAAATTTTATTCTTCTGTAAGAATTGATATTCGTAGGATTACCAGCCTTAAAGAGGGTTCTGATATCGTGGGTAATCGAACACGGGTGAAAATAGTAAAAAATAAAGTTGCGCCTCCATTCAAAAGTACAGAGTTCGACATTATGTATGGTAAAGGTATATCTAAGGAGGGAGACATCATTGATTTAGCCTTAAAAGGGGATATTATAGAAAAAACAGGTGCATGGTTTTCATATGGTGATATGAAAATTGGCCAGGGACGGGAAAATGCAAAACATTATCTAGCTGAAAATGATGATGTATATACTGAAATAATCCAAAAAGTAAGATCATTTATGGGCATTAATGGTGCCGAGGAATAGTAAAATACTTTCCATTTCTCTTAAAGAAAAAAAAAAGAATACATATTTAGTTACCACGACCTCTGGCGATAGGTTTGAGATTTCTGAAGACGTACTAATCGCTAACTCCTTACATAAAAATAAAAAAATAGCCGAAACTGAACTGAATAAAATTCTTTTTAGTGAGAAATATTTTCGTGTAAAAGAAGCAGCGCTAGTGCTATTAAACTATCGTATGAGAAGTAAAAAAGAACTTCGTCTTAGATTAATAAAAAAAGGTTATAGTAGCAATATGATTGATGAAGCAATCAATGAACTAGAGAAAAAAGGCTGGATTGATGATGAAAAATTTGGCTTAGCCTTTTCAAGGGATCAAATTAGTAGAAATAAAATTGGACCTATTGCTTTGAAATATAAACTAAGGGAATTTTTAGATTCGATAGATTTAATTAATCAAATATCAGAAAAAATATATTCGGAAATTGAAATCGAAAGTATAATATTACAGTTATTACAAAAATATACTCCAAGCAATATAAATAGTGATGAGAAACTGAGACGAAGATTAATTAATAAACTCAAAAGAAAAGGTCATTATTGGCAAGATATTGATGAGGCAATAAATAAATATTTGGATCTATAAGCTCTAAGCTTAATACCGATATATCAGCACACTTAAAGTAAAAGATTCAATAGGATCTAATTCTCGATTAATAATTATGCTTTTACCTATGATTTTATAATTATTTATAAATATATTATTAATATAATACATTAATATAATAAAATAAATTACGTAATATTAGTATTTATAGTACTTTATTTAATATAGTATAAAAAAATGGGGCAGACTTCACATTGACCTCGGAACAAAGTGAACGTCTACCCCTTCCACATACCAAAGGTACCAAACCAGCACCTTTATTGATAAAAAGTATATGATTATACTTTATGAGTCAAGAAAAAATTAAAATTTATTTAAAATATATTTTATTGAGGATTGTACCGAGGGAGGGACTCGAACCCCCACGGGCTTACACCCACCAGATTTTGAGTCAGGCGCGTCTACCAATTCCGCCACCCCGGCAAATCATTTTTAAATACCACCCAAATTATTTAATTAATTATCTATCAGTCAAGTATATAGCTAGTTGATTGGTATAATAATTTTTTAAGATTAAATTGTGCGTGTTAATCTTTCTAAAAAATGTCTGATAGATTAAATTTATCAAGAAGGAGAAGATATCATGAGTTATACACCTCAATTATTGATTAATAATAAAAACGATTTTCCCAATGAGTCTGCATTATCTACAAAGGTAAATAATGAGTGGCAAACATTAAACTGGTCTGATTATTACGATTTTGTAATAAAAATTTCTAAGTCGCTTGTAGCCTGTGGCTTAAAACCCGGAGACAAAGGTTCAATATATAGTTATAACCGAAAAGAATGGTTTGGTTGTTATAGTGCTCTGCAAATGATTAATAGTGCTTCTGTGGGTGTATATCATACCTCTTCAGCGCCTGAAGTGGAGTGGGTTGTAGGCAACTCTGATTCAAAAATTATATTTGTCGGTAACAATCCTAATGATAATGATGAAAAAGAAAAGATGCCAATACACAGACTTATGTCTGTAATTGATAACCTAGATCAGATAGAGACCATTGTTTTAATGGGCGATGATATTGAAAGATTAGATCATGATAAGATCATTACATGGGATGAATTTATAAATAAGGGCGAATCTGTAAACGAAAATTCAATTCTAGATTTAATGAAAACCATTGTTCCAAATGATACTTCTTCTTTGATATATACATCAGGGACAACAGGGAATCCAAAAGGTGTAGAGCTTACAAATAAAAATTTTGAGGTTGAGCTAGATTCAGTATCGGAGGTTTTAAAATTCAATCAAGGTGAAAAATATGTATCTTGGCTGCCTTTGGCTCATGTGTTTGGGCAGTTGGTTGATAATCATTATTGGGTCAGAAGGGCCTTGCATATGCATATTGTTGATAGCCCGCTGAATACAGTTGATTATGCAAAAGAGGTTCAGCCACACCTTTTTATAAGTGTGCCAAGAATTTATGAGAAAATATATTCAAACCTTAAGGCAGCTATTGATTCGAAGGCCATACTTAAAATAGGATTAAAAATTCCTGGTTTATCTAATGTTTTTAAGAAAAAACTTAAAGAGGCTGCTGGGTTTAGTAATTCCCGCTTCGCCATATCCGGCGCTGCACCGATTAATCCTGATATTCTTAAGTTGTTTCAATCTTTAGATATACCACTCTTTGAAGGTTACGGGATGACAGAAAATACTGCTGGAATAACCATAAACTATCATGGTAGTAATAAAATAGGATCGGTAGGGAAATGCATGCCATTTTTTAATATAAAAATTGCAGATGATGGCGAGGTATTAATCAAGGGTGATAATGTAATGAAAGGTTACTATAAAAATCCTGATGCTACTAATGAGACCATAATTGGTGGATGGTTGCATACTGGTGATGTAGGAGAAATCGATTCAGATGGTTACCTAAGCATTACAGGAAGAAAGAAGGAGATCTATGTTAGCTCTGCCGGGAAAAACGTTGCACCATTAGTAATTGAGGAAACAATGAAGTCTATTCCGATTGTCTCCCAGTGTTTCTTGGTTGGAGATGGTCTTAAATATTGTTCTGCCTTAATCACGCTTGATATGGGAGTGATCTTAAGAGATAAGTTAGGAATTGACCCTAATCAAATACCAAAAGATCCATCAGAGCAGAGTCAAATGATCGTTGATAATGGGAAAAACCTATCTGACTACACAGATAATAAAGAAGTTCATGCGGAAATATCTGAAGAAATTGATAGACTGAACTTAAATTTTTCAAATCCGGAACAGATAAAGAAATTTTCAATATTGCCAAGAGATTTTTCAATTGATGAGGGTGAGCTAACGCCTACTTTGAAGATCAGAAGGAAACAGATTAATGATAATTGGTCTAATATTATTGATAGTATGTATTCTGAATAATATTTGATGGTTGATAAAGTTTCTTTTTTAGGTTGTGGCTCCTGGGGTGCAGCACTCGGTTCAATATTAGTAGATAAAGGTGTTCAAGTTAATTTTTGGCACCGCGATAGTAGTATAATAGAAAAAATGACCAAAACCCGGACGCATTATCTGTTACCCTCAGTTACATTTCCAGATTCAGTTGGTTTTTTTTCCAATATAGATTATTCCATAGAAAATATTAATAATATTGTTATCGCTGTGCCATCTCAGAATGTTCGTGAGGTGTTGTATATGGTGAAAACTAAGATCAATGAAACGACACATATAATTAATATCGCTAAAGGTATTGAAAATCACAGTTTAATGACAATGAGTGAGGTCATAAATGATGTTCTGAATAATCAAGTGAAAATTGTCACACTATCTGGACCGAGCCACGCTGAAGAAGTTGCGGATAGGAATCCAACTGCAGTTGTCTCAGCGTCAGAGGATATTTCATTAGCTAAATACGTTCAAGATTTGTTTTCAACCAATAAATTCAGGGTTTATACGAATAATGATATAATTGGTGTTGAGATTGGAGGATCAGCAAAAAACGTAATTGCTATTGCGGCTGGATTTTGTGATGGCGCAGGATATGGTGATAATACAAAATCTGCTCTTATTACACGTGGAATTAATGAGATATCAAAATTAGGTAAAAAGCTAGGGGCTAAAGCTGAAACATTTTTTGGCCTTACAGGTATTGGTGACTTGATTGTTACCTGTGATAGCGTGCATAGTAGAAATAGAAGACTAGGGGAATTAGTTGGAAGAGGTGAAAATTTATCTAATATATTATCTCGAAGCCATATGGTTGCTGAGGGAGTTAAAACTGCTCATTCAATTTATAACCTAAGATCTAAGCTCAATATTGAAATGCCTATTTGTGATTCTGTTTATCGTGTTTTATATCAAAATACTAATCCTATAAAAGAGGTTGACGATCTAATGACAAGAGATTTAAAACCGGAATATTTAGATTGAATTAACATAATTTGCTTTATATAACCACTCTTTATAGTATTTTAATTAAAAAATAAAAAGCCTATATTTACCGGCTTTATCGACGAGAATTAACCTGTATACCCTCGTAGTTCAATGGATAGAACAAGTGCCTCCTAAGCATTAGATG
>CAJWMI010000053.1 GCA_913043185.1 uncultured Fidelibacterota bacterium
ATACATTGGTCCAGAGTTTTGTCAGAGTGCACCGTTCTCTTACCATGGAAGAGGCAAGGGACTCGCTTGTAAGGGATACAATTGATGGTGTTCAATATCTTTATTATACTCCTAGATTTGTTATACGAAATGCAGAGGTAGTTATTTCTAACCAGTCCAATAATTATAACCTAGAGTATCAGAGCTTTGATCCTGAGGATTTTGATTTTGAAGAAACTGAGTTACTTATAGGGGCTTATATTTATAAAGGTAATGATATGAACCCCCATCCTGGAGAAACTTGGACGCTATCTGTAATCACGCCAGACGGGAAGAGTGTTACTGGGGAAACTACTCTCCCTGCTAAGCCAGGTTTAGATGATGAATCACTTCCAGGCGCTTTTAACATTAACAGTGTGATTACCATGAGATTTTCTTCATTAGAAGAAAATGTTCAAATATTAAATATTGGCAACCTACTATCATATTTTGGTCCTTATTATTATGAATATGATCGTGGCTATAATTGCGGGCTAACTCAAGAACATATTATATGGCCAGGCGTTGACTCACTAGTTTATCAAAAAGAATTTTGCGGAGATGGAGAATCAGACTGGGTTGAGGATCTATTGATAATTCATATGCTAAGTATGGATGAGAATTATTATGAATATTTTATTAAATATGGTCAGGACCCAGAATTTTCTAACTTGTTAATTGGCAGCGGAGGGTCAGGAGGTGGATTTGGGCTTGATGGCGGTATCGGGTTTTTTGGATCAATTGGTATAGACCGTGCGTTTATTCCGGTAATGCCATAGGCAGTTAAAAAGATTTAGACTATGAAACTATTTTCTTGGAACGTTAACGGTGTCAGGGCCGCGACAAAAAAAGGGCTTCTAGATTGGCTAGAGTATGAGGCTCCTGATGTGCTTTGTATCCAGGAGACGAAGGCGCATGTTGACCAGCTTACTTCAGAAATATTGGTTGATCATGGTTACCACGCTTACTGGCACTCGGGAGAAAGACGCGGATATAGTGGAGTGGCGACGTTTTGCAAAGAGGAGCCATATTTTATTCAAGAGGGCTTGGGCATTGACAGGTATGATGCTGAGGGCAGGGTTCTGGTCACTGAACACGATGGGTTCTTGCTCTATAATATATATTTTCCAAATGGTCAGAAGGATGATATTCGGCTAAAGTATAAGCTTGATTTTTATGATGACCTTCTGCCTATTATAAATGAGCAGGTTGAATCAGGTAACAACGTTATTGTAGCGGGTGATTGGAACACTGCGCATCATCCGATCGACCTGGCCAGGCCAAAAGAAAATATTAACACATCAGGTTTTATGCCAATAGAACGTGAGAAGCTGGATGAGTATGTGGAACATGGCTGGGCAGACACGTTTAGACTGTTTCATGATGAGCCTGATCAATATTCCTGGTGGTCTTATAGAATGGGCGCAAGAGCACGGAACGTAGGCTGGCGTATTGATTATTTTTTTGTGAACTCTGAGCTTGCTGAATTGTGTGTTGATGCAGATATCCACCAGGATGTAATGGGCTCTGACCACTGTCCAGTATCTCTTGAGCTTGATCTGTAGAACATTTATTTTATACTGATATTTTCATTAAATCTTAAAATAACCTGCAAAAACCAATAATTGTTATTAAACTAGTATTTTATAGATAATATTTAAGTAGATATAGAATGAGTAACTCAGTCTCCAATCGTCTGTTTAAGATGGTAATATCCTATTGGCCGCTATTAATAGTGTCTACTATTTCAGCATTCATATATGTGGCCTTTAATGGCCTATCTGTATGGCTAACTGCAAGCCTATTTAATAATATTTTAACCGACTTCGAAGACTTAATTGTTAACCATGGTAATCTTAGAAATACGAAAGTAAGTATTAATGATCAATTAAAATACTGGACCAATGAGCTAATTCTTAGAGATTCAGCACTAGAGTCATTAAAGGTTCTTTGTTATACGATCATCGGTTCATTCTTATTTAAGAATATATTTTTATATATAAAAAATATTGTGCTTACATATATCCAGTTCAATCTAATCACCAAGTTAAGGGTTAGGCTCTATGCTCATTTGCAGAAAATGTCGCTTTCTTATTTTGATAAGTCCCAATCAGGTGCACTATCGTCAATCGTTTTAAATGATGTTTCAAACATGCGCGTGGCATTTGGAGCAAGCTTTCATAAACTTTTTGTTGAGCCAATAAATATTATTCTTTTTGTGGCTCTTCTTTTGATTATTAACCTAAAACTTGCTCTTATTTCAATTATTATTGTTCCTCTTTCCGGAGCGATTGTGATTTTAATTGGAAGAAGCATCAGAAGAAAATCTAAGCGAACGGCTGAGAAGATTGCTCGTATTATGAGCATTATGGCAGAGAATTTAAACTCGATCAGGGTTGTCAAATCTTTTTCAATGGAGTCTTTTGAGACAGATCGATTTACCAGTGAGCAGGAACGTTACTACCAGTTAATATTTAGAAGAGCAAAACTTCGTCTTATATCTTCTCCAATAATAGAAATGATTGGTGCATTTATTGGGGTTTGTTTGTTGTGGATTGGGGGGTATGATGTTCTTGTCTCGCAGAATATGAATTCTGAGGACTTTATTCGTTTTATTTTAATCTTATTCAGTGTTCTTGGGCCAATTCGTAATCTGAGCAATGTAAGCGTTGAGCTACAAAAAGGGTTTGCCTCTGCTGATCGAGTTTTTGAAGTGTTAGATACTCCAGAATTAATTAAATCAAAGCAAAATGCAACGATCATAAGTGAGCTTAATGATCAGATCAGTTTTAATAGTGTTAGCTTTAACTATGATGGCAATGACAGCGTGTTAAAGGATGTTTCTTTTAATATGAAAAAAGGAACCGTGACCGCGCTTGTAGGTTCAAGCGGGGCAGGAAAGTCAACTATTGCTGACTTGATTCCAAGATTTTATGATGTGGTAGACGGCTCAGTCACGATTGATGGAGTTGATATTAAAGATATAGACATTAAATCTCTACGCAGGCTAATGGGAATTGTATCTCAAGAGACTATATTGTTTAATGATACCATAGGCTCTAATATCAAATATGGCCTGCAAAGTGTGAGTGATAAGCGTCTAGAACTGGCCGCCAAAAATGCTAATGCGCTTGATTTTATTAAAGAGCAACCCGAGGGATTTGAAACAATAATCGGTGAAAAAGGCGTACGCCTTTCCGGTGGACAGAGACAAAGAATCGCTATCGCAAGAGGCATCTTAAAAAATCCTCCAATATTGATCTTAGATGAGGCCACATCATCTTTGGACACAGAGTCTGAGTATCTGGTTCAGACAGCTATCGATAATCTTATGGCTGACAGGACGGTGCTGGTAATTGCACACAGGCTTACCACAGTGGAAAATGCTGACTCTATTTTAGTTATGGACTCTGGCCAGATTGTTGCCTCTGGAACCCACCAAGAATTATTAAACCAGGAAGGTATCTATACCAGGCTGTACAACAAACAGTTCAAGAAGTAACACAATTATGGCTAATGAGATTTCTATTCTCTTTGATGCATATCATCTCTACCACCTTCCACAGTTTGACCCACTGATCGACCTGTTGGAACAAGATGATAGGTTCAAGGTTTACTACTCTACCTGTAGCAAAAACAGAAAAGAAGAGGTCGATATCTGTTCTTCTATTTTAAAAAAACGATCAGGAACATTTGTATTTGACAAGAATGAAAAGAAACGTGCAAAAAAAATACGTGATTTAGATTTAGATGTATTTATCTGTGGCTGGTCTAGATATGATCTTGATTCATTTGTAGGTGATAATACTCTCGTTGGGATGATTTATCATGGTATTGGCGTAAAACCATCCTACTGGCGTGATAATCATCAGCGTTTAGATCTCAGATTTGTTGAGGGTGAATACCGAGTGAATCAGCTAAGAGATTATGGGGTCAAGACAGATCTCGCTCTCACTGGTTTCATTAAACTTGATCCATTATTTAATGGCTCAGCGCTAGACCCAGATCAGCTGAAGGAAAAGCTTGGTCTTGATTCTTCAAGAAAAACGATATTATTTGCGCCTACTTTTTATCCTAGTTCTATTGAAAAGATAGGTATGAGGCTTGGGGATTATACCAAAGATTATAATGTAATACTTAAGCCACATTTGTGGATATACTTTCTAGATATTTTTGGTGAAGCAAATCTAAAAATGCAGAGGGAGCTGATATATGATCTTATAGAAAAATATGATCACATAAAATTATTAGAGCCTAATCATTATAATATTCTTCCTTATTATAATATTGCTGATGTATTACTCACAGAGGCCAGCAGCACGATCTATGAAATGATCGCTTTGTCTAAGCCTGTTGTGGTTAATCGTTTTTACAAGTTAAAGCTATCACACAAGGTTTTTAGAAATCGATTATATAAACGTAGACTGAATAAAGAAATGAACAAGAATGTGGAAACTTTTTGCTTTACCGCAGACAAACATCAGGATGTACCTCATGTTTTAGAGAAAGCGTTAAAAGAAAAACATAAGAGCTATGATTCTATGAAAGAATATCAAACAAAAATGTTGTACAAGCTAGATGGCCGCGCTGCTGATCGTGCCCGGAGTGAAATTCTAAAAAGAATTAAAAACTAATTCCTCCAGTATGAAGAAAATACTATTTGAAACACACCATTTATACTATCTACCAAATTTTATACCAATTATTGATGCTATGAGATCTAGAGGTGGTTACGATATCTATGTTTCCATGCCCCAGTATATGCAAGAAAGAGAACGGAAATTATGTTATGGTGCCTGTTCCTCTATGGAAATACAAGTAATCAACGCAGATCTAGAGGCTACCAGGATTGAAGAAATAAAGTCTGCAAACTTTGACGTGATCGTTGTAGGCAATGTGGGCCAACTTAGAAAGATTGTTTCTGAGTCTACTATAGCGGTAATGGTTTACCATGGTATTGGACTAAAACAGTCTTATTATAATGATATTGACCAAAGAATTGACATCCGAGCTGTTGAGTCAGAGGCTCGA
Source organism: uncultured Fidelibacterota bacterium (assembly GCA_913043185.1). The sequence continues at coordinate 5,050 of CAJWMI010000053.1, forward strand.
TATAATAAACTGAAGGATCAAGGTCATCAAAACCTGGCGCTAATTGGATACACAAAATTAGACCCGTTTTTTTCATATAATGACCAGGAAAAAAATAATACAAAAGAAAAACTCGGTATTAATAATGAACTGCCTATATTATTATATGCTCCAACATTTTACCCGACTTCGTTTGATAAACTAGCAACAGAGTTTGAGTTTTTATCAACAGAGTTTAACGTCATAATCAAGCTACATAATTTTTCATGGTTTCAGAGTAGGTATACATATCAGAGTATGCTTGCAAAAGAAATTGCATCGCAATCTGAAAATGTATACCTGTTAGACAAAAGTGTATACAATATTATTCCATACTATATGATTTCTGATGTTTTAATTAGTGATATATCATCAACAATCTTTGAATTTTTACCGCTAGACAGACCAATAATTCAGGCTGAGTGTTTAAGCCTAAGAATGCGTCACAGAATATTTAAAAGACGATTCTTAAAAAAACTAGACATACCTCGCATGCAGGCATTGGACTTTGTTTACAAGGTTGAAAATCCGTCGGAATTATTTCGCAGTGTATCATTTGCATGTGACTATCCTGAAGAAATGTCAGGGCTTAGGTTGGAGGCCCATGATTATTTTTTATATAAGCGAGATGGTAACGCATCCATCAGGCTGATTAATGAAATAGAAAAAAGGTTTTAATAATCATGAAGATCGCTGTTTATAGTCCAAACTGGGTGGGCGATGCTGCTCTAGCGCTGCCATTTATTCATCAGCTAAAAAATAAGAATCCAGGTTCAAAAATAATCATTGTTTGTAAAAATTGGGTTGAGTCTGTTTTTTATAATAACCCATGTGTGGATGATATAGTAAGTCTTTCGGCAAATAATGTGAGGGGAATAGTAAACACAGTACGTACAGGAGTTGCGCTCAAAGAAAAAGAAATAGATTATTTTTATACTCTCACTGATTCTTTTCGCAGTGCTATTATTATGTGGCTATCAGGTGCAACTCATCGTATAGGCTATAATACTCAGAAAAGATCAGTACTATTGTCAAATACCATTGATTTACCATCAAATACTATTCACCGTTCAAAAAAATATTTAAATATCATAAAAAGAAAAGAATTAGATCTTGACGAAAAATATATTTACCTCAATCAAGGTGAGATTGGATGGGCAAAAGAAAAAATGACTGAGTATAATATTGTAAACCCTGTTGCTGTATTTCCGTTCAGCGTTTCTAGCTCTAGAACTTTTCCTAAGCATAAAATTAACGAATGGTTTTCTGGATCATCAGAGCAGTATGTAATTTTTGGAGCAGAAAATGATAGAAATAATGCAACCGAGATTATAGAGCAAAATGAAAATATTACGATTCACTCATTCTGCGGAGAATACGATCTAAGAAAAAGTATTGCTCTTATGTCAGTTTGCAAATATGCTATTGCTGCGGACAGTGGACTTGGTCATATTTCATCAATCCTAGGGATACCCACAGTTTCTTTTTTTGGTGCAGGACGTTCAAGTGTTACAAAACCTATTGGAAGGCAAAACGTGGTAATTGACAAAAGTAATAGGTGTAACCCCTGTAAAAAAAATATTTGTTGTCTTAATGCAATAAAGAAGTCTGATGTAAATTACGCTATCGAATCTTTACACCTAGACTCATAATTTGAGGTTTAATGAAAGCATTTATATTAGCTGCTGGTGTTTCCAGGAGATTATATCCAGAGACCTATAACACTCCCAAGTGTCTGCTTGACGTTGGTGGCAAGCCGATCATTGACTATCAACTAGAGGCAGTCCAAAGTATAGGGCTAGATAGTGTGACAATGATAATCGGATATCATCGAGAGATACTTGTCGAGCATGTGACAAAAACCTTTCCTGATATGGATTTCAATTTTATTATTAATCACCATTATTTTGAGACCAACACAGCCTACTCGGTTTACCTTGGCCGTGACAGCCTTTCTTCTGATGTTCAGCTGCTTATGAATGCTGATGTTATCTATCCTCCGGAGCTTATTACTCGTATTGTTAATTCAAAACATGAGACTGTTCTAGCTGTCGATATAAAAAAATGCGGACGAGAAGAGGTAAAGGTGATTGAAGGAATTAATAATAGAATTACTTCAATTGGTAAGGAGTTGATTGAAGAGAATTGCTTAGGCGAGTTTCTAGGTGTTGCAAAACTGTCTAAAGAGTTTAACCAATTATTTACTGATTCATTAACAAGGCTTATAGAAGCAGGAGGAAAGTCTGACTATTTTGAAGCAGGGATGCATGCTCTTCTAAATAAGACAGATGTTTATTATAGCGATGTGTCAGACTTACCGTGTCTTGAGATTGATTTTTTAGAAGACTTAGTCGAAGCCCGTAGTTTATTCTAGTCTAAATATGGTTGTTTAATCATGGCAAAAATCTCACCCTTTAAAGGCTGGAGGTATAATCCTGAAATTATTCAGAGTCTTGAAGATGTTTTTGTTCCCCCTTACGATGTAATCACTCCAAGAGAGCAAGAACAATATTATGATCGATCACCACACAGTTATATTCGTATCAATCTAAATAATGCGCCCGGAAGTGAACGATATTTTTCCTCAGCAAACATTCTAAATATGTGGATAGGGAGTGGAGTGCTTGTGGAAGAGGATCAGCCAGCAATTTATATTCTATCACAGTCTTTTAAGATTAATGGTTCTATGGTCGATCGGATCGGATGTGTGTGCTCTCTAGAACTTTCTGAGTTGGGTGATACGGTACTCCCCCACGAGCAGACAATTGATAAACATTTAGATGACCGTTATAATCTCATGGAATCAACGGCAGCAAACTCAGGCCAAATATTTATGTGCTATAAAGATAAAAAAATGATTTTAGAGACTATATACAGTAACATAAAAAGTAAGCCATCTATTCATGTCGATCTAGATGGCGTAGAATATAAAATCTGGCCTGTAACGGATAAAAAAACTATCCAGAATTTTGTATCAGGGCTTTCTAGTAAAACCCTGGTTATTGCAGATGGACACCACAGATATAAGACTGCTTTGAAATATGCAGAGAACCATAATAGTCAGGACTCAAAACATGTTATGGTGACACTGGTTAATAGTCAAAACCCTGGAATGCAGATAATGCCAACCCATAGACTTTTAAAAGGAATAGAAAAAAGCATAGAGGATATAAAAAGAGAGATTGAGCAATATTTTCATTACAAAGAATTTGAAGGAGCTGATAAACTATTACATGAAATGGACATGTTAGAAAACCAAAAAAGTATTATAGGCTTATTTCATAGACAAACAAATACTGGATTACTTCTAGATTTTAAATCCTGGGATATACTAGAATCAAAGATGTCAGACCAAAGTAAATCTTTAAGAGAGTTAGACACCAATATTTTACATAGTTTTTTGCTAAAGGATGTGTTTAAGATTGACACTAACAGGCAAGAGGATCTTAAACATTTGTCATACTTACGTGGGAACAAACCGGCACTTGAAATGTTAAAAAAAGAAAAAAACTATGACGTAGCTTGTTTTGTTAATCCACCGTCTTTAGATGATGTGTTTTCTATTGCAGAGTCAGGAGAGACTATGCCGCAAAAATCTACATATTTTTTTCCAAAAGTTTATTCTGGGTTAATCACCAGATGTTTTAATAAATAGGGGTCCTAACGATGAGACTATTAAAAAAAGAACTAGAAAAGCTAATACCAGAGGTTCAGCAAGATATAAAAAGTCTTATTTCAAAAAATGGTGAATCTCAGATTAGTACCGTATCTGTTGCGCAGGCATATTCAGGATTAAGAGGAATAAAAGCTTTCGTTTGTGATACCTCATCGGTTTCTGCTGATAAAGGATTAATAATTAGAGGGTATCCATTACTTGATATAGTTCATATTTTGCCTGAAGAGGTATTCTTTCTTCTTCTAACTGGTAGGCTGCCAAATAGTGATGAGCTCTCTGACTTACAGGAACAGTATTGTGAACATGCTGAAGTCCCTGACTATGTATGGTCTACGCTTGAACAAATGCCAAAAGATAGTCACCCAATGACGATGTTTAATCTTGGGATATTAGCCATGCAGAGCGAGAGTATATTCCGTGAAAAATACGATCAGGGAATGCATAAGTCTGAGTTCTGGCAGTATATACTTGAAGATGGTATACAATTGATTGCAAAACTTCCTGCACTTGGAGCAGGTATATATAGGATGAGGTTTGATAAGGGCGAACGGTTAAAGCCAAACTTAAGTCTTGACTGGTCTGGAAACTTTGTACATCTGATGGGGATGTCTGATAAAGGGAAAGATTTTCATAGGCTTATGCAGCTTTATTTTATGCTGCACTGTGATCATGAAGGCGGAAACGTTAGTGCCTTCGCGGCTCACACAGTTGCGTCTGCTCTTTCTGACCCTTTTTATGCTGTTTCTGCAGGATTAAATGGTCTAGCAGGACCCTTGCATGGTCTTGCAAATCAAGAATGTTTAAAGTTTGTACTTGATGTACACAAACATTTTTCAGGGGCACCAACAAAGGAGCAATTAAGAGAGTTTTGCTGGAACAGGCTTAATTCAGGGCAGGTAATTCCAGGATATGGACATGCGGTACTCCGATGTCCAGACCCTCGTTTCACCGCTTTTATTAACTTTGGGAAAGAGCATATACAAGATGATGAGATTTTTAGTATTGTAACATCTTTATTTGATGTGGCCCCGGATGTGTTAACGGAACAGGGTAAGGCAAAAAATCCTTGGCCAAATGTGGATGCTGCATCAGGATCACTTTTATATTATTATGGGCTTAAAGAGTTTAATTTTTATACGGTCTTATTTAGTATTTCTAGGGCCATGGGAATGATTGCCCAGATGGTATGGGAGCGGGCTCTTGGAATACCTATCACACGTCCTAAATCTGTAACCACCGATTGGATAAAAAAGAATTCATAATACCACTATATCTAAGAGTATTATTAATACTTCTTGTTGTAAATACTAGTCAGGTTCTCTCTCAAGATATATATAAGTCCATAAGGCTCTGGAGCCCTGAACCGGAAAAAATTCAGGTCATACAGAAATTAGGGGTCGCACTTGATCATAGTATAGCCAGACTTGGTTCATATGTTGATATTGTTATATCAGAAACAGAAGAAAAAATTCTATTATCTAATGGTATAATTTTTACTACTCTGATTGATGATCTGACAAGCTATTATCAATCCCAAAATATTCCGGCTATGCAACGAGATTTTCCTCTTGGGACTATGCAGGGAAACTATACCTGGGAAGAGCTAAACCAAAGATTTGATGAGCTAAAAGAACTGTATCCCGATATTATATCGGAAAAATTAATTATTGGTCAGTCTAATGAGGGGAATGATATCTGGGCATTTAAACTATCTGATAATCCTGATCAGGATGAGAATGAACCTGAAATATTATACACAGGTCTTACGCATGCAAGAGAGCCTATAAGTATGATGAACTTATTTTATTTTGTTCAAAATCTTTGTGAGAGTTATTCTGAGGGGAATGATCCTGAAGCTGTTTATTTAGTTAACGAACGTGAGATCTGGTTTATTCCTGTTGTGAACCCAGATGGTTATTTATACAATGAACTAATTGAGCCTTCTGGCGGCGGGATGCACAGAAAAAATAGAAAAGACACTGGCTGCGGATCTGGTACTGAGCAAGGAGTAGATATAAACAGAAATTTTGGTTTTAATTGGGGGGCAAATGATACCGGTTCTTCTCCAGATCCTTGTTATGCAACATATAGAGGGGAGGAAGCATTTTCTGAGCCGGAGACACAGGCGGTTAGAGATTTTATTGATGAAAGAAATTTTGTAAATGTTTTGCACTACCATAGCTATGGGAATATGTATATCCATCCATATGGAGATGCCTCAGTTCCCGATGAGCCAGATCTAACAATTTATCGTGAGCTTGCAGAGGAAATGGCTAGCCATAATAATTTTAATGTTGGTACTGGTTTTGAAATGGTAGGCTATACAGTAAATGGTGATGCAGTTGATTGGTCTTATGGTGAAAAAAACATCATTGCATATACTCCGGAGGTAGGTTCCAGTGGTCAAGGTTTCTGGCCTTCAAGCGATCAGGTTGAGACCATATGCTCAAATCAGTATGAACCAAATAAAATCTTTGCTTTTTCAGCGGGCAGTGATTTTATGTTAGCGGATTATAGTTTTACTAGTGATCCTATTAACTCAGGAGAAATCGTTGGTGTTGAGTTAATTATCAAAAACAGGGGACTGATGTCATCTACTGGTCCTGTTACTGTTACCGTAGAGCCATTAAATAATTTAGTTAATCTTGATGAACCGGTTGGGCAGGTTGACTACCTTGACAGCTGGGAAACGCACACATTTAATTTTGAGATAGAAGTCGCTGAACAAATAGCATACTATTCGAAAGTTGTCATGAAAATTATATCTAAAGATAGTGTTAGCTATCATAGGGCAGATACTATTGAGTTTTATATTGGAACCCCGAGCATAATTTATACAGAAAATTATGATGAAGGACTAGGACAGTGGAGCACTAATGGAGACTGGGGGTTAACAAACAATCCTGCGTATGGAGCCTATGCTTTGACAGATAGTCCTTCCGGAAATTATGGTGCAGATCAGACCACTACGGTGACGCTGGAAGAAGAATTTGATTACAATTTTATGGCAAATTCTTATGTCTCCTTTAACGCAAGATGGGAAATAGAAGATGGATTTGATTTTGTTCGATTCCAGGCCC
>CAJWMI010000054.1 GCA_913043185.1 uncultured Fidelibacterota bacterium
CGGAGTTTACTGCTTGATCAACATCTTTATTGTTTGAATCTGGTACTTTAGCATATGGTGCTCCGGTCGCTGGCTCAATAACCTTAATATATTTATTAGAATCTGGGAGAGAGAATTCTCCATTAATAAAATTATGTATTTGTTCCATTAAATTCCGAAACGGCCACCATCAACTGAAAAATTAGTTCCACTGATATAGCCACCCGCCTCCGAAGCAATAAAGGCGACCGCTGAAGCAACCTCGGTGGGCAAGCCTATCCTACCAAGGGCTGTTTTTTTTTCAGTTTCTGTAATCATTTGATCATAAGTAACATTTTTATCCTTTGCCGATTTTACTAGAAGATTCTTAAGGCGGTCTGTTTCAATATATCCAGGTAACACATTGTTTGCTGTAATTCCATAGGAACCTAATTCTATGGCCAGTGTCTTTACCCACTGTGCAACCGCACCACGTATAGTGTTTGAAACACCGAGACCAGGGATCACCTGATTAACAGATGTTGATACTATGTTAATAATTCTTCCATACCCCTCCTCTTTCATACCGGGAACAACTGTCTGAGTAAGAATATGGCTTGAAATAACGTGACGTTTAAAAGCAATTTCAAACTCATCTGTATTAGCCTCAATTAATGGACCTCCCGGAGGGCCTCCTGAATTATTCATCAGAATGTGTATCACACCTGTTTTGTTTATATGGTCAATGGTCTTTGATCTTAAATTGTCCGGTTCATTAAAATCCGCACATATGTAGCTGTGGCCATCTCCATCTAAACTATTAACAGTAGATATAAGTTTTTCTTCATCCCGCGCAGCAAGGACTACTGATGCGCCTCTCTCAGCAAGTAATTGTGCGCAGGCCCTACCAATCCCGCTTGTACTACCGCATACAATAGCTCGCCTGCCACTTAAACTTAGATTCATTCTTTGCCCTGACTATCATAATAAAAACTAAGGTTACGTAAAATATTATTGGGGAGCTCGGGCAAATCTGACCGGGGAATTAGAAAAGTAGTTAAGCTCGTTAGGTCTTCAAACACTCTGTGTTTTTCTGCTGTTTGACTTAAGTATGCAGCACCAACAGAACCACCTGTGCCGATTTTTCTGCCTATCATTCTTGTTACCATAAGATGATGCTTATACCTCCAGGTAGTTAGTAGTTCATCTAAGTCTATAAGCCTGCTTAACAGTTTGTATGGATTATGTAGTATTGGCTGATCACGGTATAAAAATATCAACAAGGCTGCATGAGTCGCTTTATATGATAAACGAATTTTGCCATTTTCTAGTCTTTTCATAAAAATGGACTCATCAAACAAAGCATTAAACATATTCTCAGTAACACTATATTGTTTAAGATAATTTTTCTTCTCGCTATCTGTTAATTGTTCGTTTGTATCTATTATTTTTTTATCCTTCTTTAACATTTTGCTTACAGCTTTTTGATACTGGTCCCAAAAATCGAAATTATCAAACACTAAAAACGGTGTTCTTTCTAACCATCGTTCAATAAGCAAAAAAATAGATCTAGAATTTTCAGACTTGGATACCTCGTTTATATGAGAGTCACTTATTTTTGATTTATAATCTGTACCTCCATAACTGTGGCGTTGGTGCTTTTGTAGTCCGATTTTGTTTTCAATCAATCTAAATTGCACGCTTTGAAATCCTGAAGCGGGCGTTAGCAGATCTCTAAAATCTAAAAAATCCATCGGGGTCATCGTCTCTAATACTTTGATCTGGTCAATTAGTAAATGTTGAATCTCGATAATCCGCTCTAGCCTACTGACCACAATACCCACGTGAGACTCATCTATTTTTTCCCTATCCAAAGCTTCAAGAATTGAATCAATCTCAAAAATAATCTGCTTAAACCAAAGCTCGTATACTTGGTGAATTATGATAAATAACATTTCATCATGCGCATGCTCCCCTGCCTTATCACTCAGTAGTTCTTGCGCTTTGAGCAAAGAATCAAGCTTTAAATAGTCATGATAGTTTTGAGGCTCGGAAGGTTTTTTCATATAAGGTAAATATTATACTTTTATCACATATTAATATTCGTAGAGCTTACATTTCTTTTTCAGCGACAAGTTTGTAGTCACCAGAAAATAAACCGATCTCACTCTGGCTTTGGTTAATATAAACTATACCATCATCATTATGAGGTTTCCCATATACAGAGTGTATTGATTTAAGACCACCGAGCCATTTTCTCTTATCACAAAGATAAACTAAATCACCCGGCCTAGCAGACATACGTTTCATGTCTTTTTTTGAAAAATAAATTTTCGAGTCATCTTGATCTTTAATATTAAAAACAACCTCTATCTTTTCACCTGCTTCCTCATTAGGCTCAGAACCTTTAAACATAAATTTTGCATCAAAAATAGAAGAAGCGATTAAACCTTTCGTGGCCTCGCTTTCTTTATAATCGACAAAATAGACAGTTAAAAGTGGGACTACAATTACTATTAAAACTGTGAAAAGTGTATCTGTGCCTAAATATCCTGTCCCTATTATAACTAAAAACATTAGCAGACTGATTAATATTGATAAAATCGTCATCTCTATTTTTGAAGAGGCTCTTTGTTTCCATTGAACTATCAATCTATTCTGAATATCTCTGGTAAAGGTTACCAGCATCCCTACACCTATGCATGCGATAGTATTATATAGAGCACGTATGTATGAATATGGTCTGCTAGGATTCATATCAATACCATGATCAAAAGGAGCTATAAAAAAAGCAGGATAGCGAGCACCAATAATCATTAGAGCTACACCGCCAACAAATGTTGTAATCACTCCAGCGGGAGAAAATCTTTTCCAGAAAACTCCAAAAAATATGGCAACAACTAATGGTGGTGTAAGCGTAGAATGAAAATAGCCATGCGCCTCGTAAACAGTCGGAAAATTTTTAAAGGCTAAAACAGCAACGACCCCCAAGGAGGTAATCGCTACAGATGCCCACCTTGCGGCAACAAGCTCTTCTTTATCCGAAATAATTCTGCCATTCTTCTCAGAGTTCAGATACCTATTTATTGGGCGATAAACATCATTAATAAATATGGCAGCTGTAGCATTGATCAGGGTATCAACCGTGCTCATCAAGGCTGCAGTGAGAGCAGCCATTATAAAACCAAATATACCAGGACTTGCTACAATATTTGCCACTACCACAAATATTTGATCGGGAGACGTATCTGGGCTTACTACTGATGGGGAGGCAATAGATATTGCCTTACCAATCCATCCAGCGTTTCCAACTACAATCGCAGAAAGGGGAAGTATAAACAAAATATTTACCGCTGCCGCTTTTCTGCCTTCGTTTACGTTTTTACAAGCCAAAAATCTCATGATCAAACCTTGATTCATGAATAAAAACCCTATGGACCCGGCTATTGCATCCTGCCAAAAGATTCCTACAAAATTAAAACCAGGCGGTTTATTAAAATCAGCAAGTGGCAGTTTCCATTCTGTTGGTAATAGGTTCCAGAAACTATCAAAACCACCAACATAAGAAATGCCTATTAAAAAAAGAGCGAAACCAGCAAATAGTAAAATAAATCCCTGCAATAGGTCTGTAAATATGACCGCTGTTTGACCTCCAAAAGTAATATAAACCCCTGTTATAATTGCGATGACAATTATTGCCCCCATTAGTGTTACTGGAAACGTAATTCCAAAAAGAACGAATGCCTTGGGAAGCATTGGAATCACCGCTTTCCCAAGAGTGAGAAAGCCTATCCCTATATACCCAATCATATAAAATAGTAAAAGAATTGTCGCCAAAAACCTTGCCGAAGGACTAAATCGTTTTTCAAAATATTCTGGGATTGATCTTATTCGTGAGTATACTAGAATTGGTAACCAGCCAAACATAAAGAAAGGGACAAAAAACCAGTCATTTAAATAAGTCATAGTCGATGATATCCCATGTTGGAACCCTTTTGCAGAATATTTAACAAAACTATGGCTACCAACTCCTGTGGCAACAATAGACATTGTTATAAGCCACCAAGAAAATCTTCTTCCTCCAAAGAAAAAATCAGATGTGGTTTTTGTATATCTACCAAAGTAGGAGCCGAATAACATGACAGCTAAAAAATAAATAACCATCACCACCCAGTCAGTGGTTGTCCCTATGTTATGAAATGTTGTGGCTCCTGTTTCCATTTTTATCTAATTCTTTTCCTATTTATCACTTGAAATGCTCCAAAAATTGAAACAATAATCACTGAGCCCATTAGAATAAAAGCAAAATTAACGGATCCTAAAGCCGCCAAGGTCAGGGATGCATGTATACACATATACCAAACAAGGCCAAATATTAATGCCCAAAACCAGCGCCAGTGAGATATCTTATTCGGGTTAAGAGAGCCACTCCTTATTGTTATCATTATGCCAGCTATAAATAGCAATCCACCTAATCCGTATTGATACATAAAAGGCAACCATGAGTGGGAAAAATACTCCATTAGCTTTTTATCATTATTTGTTGAAAATGAGGTTTTAAGTCATCATATGTGTCTTGCAGGCCTTGCGGATGCACTTTCGTGGTGCCAACTACAGGCATAAAATTCGTGTCGCCACTCCAACGCGGCACAATATGATAGTGAAGATGATCAGAAATACCAGCCCCGGCTGATGTGCCTATATTTGCACCAAAATTAAACCCTTCAGCATTCATAGTTTCTCTAAGTATTTTCATGGACATGGTTGATAATTGCATAATTTCACTCAATGCTTCTTTATCTAAATCTTCAGGTTTATCGATAATTTCATAGGGAACCAATAAGAGGTGTCCGTTATTGTAAGGATAAAGATTCATACAAATAAATGAATAATCCCCTTTGAAAAGTATCAAGTTTTCTTCATCAGTACCTTTTTCAAGCTTGGAAAAAAACGTCGTACCATTATTTTTTTTTGGAGCACGTATATACTCCATACGCCATGGTGCCCATAGACTATCCAAAATATTATCTACTCATCCTCTTGTTTTTGTTTTGATGCAATCACCTTTTTCTCTGCGTCTTTTGGCATTTTTTCATAGTGGCTAAATTCTTCAGAGTGAATACCTCTTCCACCAGTGAGAGATCTAATGGTGGTCGCATAATTATACAGCTCAGCCTGCGGAACCTGAGCCTTAATAAGTTGAAAACTTCCATCAGAATCCATTCCTAATATTTTACCTCTTTTACCAGAGATATCACCCATTATGTCTCCCATATATTCCTCAGGAACTTTTACTTCTATATTAATAATTGGCTCTTGCAAACATGGGCTTGCATTTTTAAACGCATCTATAAATGCATTTTTTCCTGCTGTCTGGAATGCTATGTCTTTCGAATCTACTGGATGCATTTTCCCATCATAAAAATCTACTTTTAAATCAACCACTCTGCATCCAGCAATTATACCATTAACACAAGCTGTGTTGACTCCTTTTTCAACCGATGGAATAAAAACCCTGTCAACATTCTGCCCGACTAATGAGTTCGTAAATTCTACACCCTCTCCCCTTTGTTTAGGCTCAATGCGCATCCAAACTTCAGCAAATTGACCTGCTCCTCCGGATTGTTTCTTATGTCGGTATTTTGACTCGGCTTTGCTGGTAATAGTTTCCCGATAAGGAATATTGGGCTTCGTAAGCTCAATGCTAAGATTAAATCTTCTTTTTAATCTCTCTGTACTTACCTGCAGGTGCAACTCGCCTTGGCCAGATATAATTGTTTGCCGGATCTCACTATCAACGCGATAGATAAATGTTGGGTCTTCTTCATGCAGCGTAGAGAGGCCTATCGCTAATTTCTCTTCATCACCTTTGGTGGTTGAACTAATAGCAGCATGAATATTTGAATTTGGAAGGTTAAGCTTTGGCATTTTAACTCTTTCACCTGAGCATAATGTATTACCAGTATGGGTGTCCTTTAGTTTTACAACCGCACCAATATCACCTGCTGATATATGATTTATTTGTGTTCTGTTTTTCCCATTTAAAATGAAAAGCTGTCCCATCCTTTCCGAACTGTTTCTGTTTGTGTTAAACAGATCACCGCCCGTTTTTACAGAACCAGAATAAACCCTGAACAATGATAATTCACCAATGTGCGACTCAGCCATAGTCTTAAAGATTTGAATCACAGTGTCCTTTCCATCAAGTGAAACCTGTATTTCATCTTCCTTTGAGTTAATAGCCTTAACGGTTTTTCTATCGTCAGGAGATGCTCCATACTTTGCGATAAAGTCACACAAGCGTGCTACTCCAATATTTTGTTCTGCAGACACACAAAACAATGGAATAAATACCTGATTTTGTATAGCATGATGTATACCGCCACGCATTTCTTCTTCAGACAGATTCCCCTGTTCAAAATACTTTTCTAAAAGCGAGTCATCTGACTCCGCAACATATTCTATAAGCTCAGAGTGCAGCGAATCAACCTCTGAAACTAAATTCTCTGGCAGGTCTCCCTCAGAATAATCTCCGCTACCATCAGTTTTATATGTTATTAATTCTCTTCGAAGAACATCAATATTTTGGTTAAAACCGGGACCAGAATTTACTGGGAGCTGCATTGGAAAAACATTTTTCCCAAATCGTTTTTTTGCCTGTTTCAATATATCATCAAACTTGGTATGCTCTCTATCGAGGCCATTAACAATTAAAACTTTTGGGATACCTAACTCCGTGGCAGTGCCCCACATCGTTTCTGTGCCTACCTCAATACCATTTACCGCGTGAATTGTAACCGCGGCCATATCAACTACGGCCAATGAACTAATGGACTCTCCAATAAAATCTGAATAACCTGGCGAATCAATAATATTAAACTTTTTTTGATCCCATTCCATATGAAGTGGGGTTGAGTGGATAGAAATTTGTCTTTCCTTTTCGCCCGGGTGATAATCAGAAACCGTTGTCCCCGTTTCGATCGTGCCCATACGATTTATTTCTTTGCCTAATACCAACATGGCCTCTACTAACGTGGTTTTTCCTGATGCACCGTGGCCAACGACTGCGATATTTCTTATGTCACCAGTATCATATTGCTTCATAGTTTTTCCTTTTTCTGAATAAAATAATTAGCTAAGAACATTATTTATAGTAAACCTAGTACAAATGCAAATCAAGAAAATTAAAAATCTAACCTGTCAGAATTGTCAATATACTCCCTAAGCGCGGGTATGATATATAAACCCTCTAAATTGTACTCTTTAAAACAATCAGCAAGCGTATTTAATCGTTGTTCAATAGGTTTATTATCATTGATAACGATTACGTTTTCATTATTAACAACACATCCTCCTCCTGAAAAATCACCCTTTCCCTTCATGATTTTTATTTCAAGCTTTTCAGCTAATAAATGAAACTCTTCTAATATTTCTTTGTTTTTCATCTATAATAATTTTCTATGATTTTTCTTTTCAAGCCATCTAACTAAATCTTTTACTTTTTCCACCTTATCTTTTGGCACTATAAGGGTAGCATCATCTGTGTTTACAACAATCAAATCATCTACCCCAATTACAGCTGTAAACTTTCCATTTGATTGAACTAGGTTCCCTTTACCATTTAAAACAGTTCCCAATCCCCTTATAATATTTTCACCGTCTTTTTTAGCAAAGATTTCATACAAAGAGTCCCATGATCCTAGATCGTTCCACTCAAAACCTGCTGGGATAACAAAAATATTATTTGCTTTCTCCATCAACCCATAGTCAATTGACTGCGGTATTATACTCTCCCATAATTTATCAAATGATTTAGAATTTTCTATATGCTCCCTTATGGATATAAGTGTATCATATAGCTCAGGCATATGTTTTTTCATTGAAGATAATAACGTATTTATTTGCCATACAAATATTCCTGCATTCCATAAAAAATCACCACTTTTTATGAACCGGTTTGCTAATTTTTCATGTGGTTTTTCCGCAAATGTTTTTACATGATATCCTACCTTATCTTTACTATCAGGCTCATACTGTATATATCCATACGCTGTGCTAGGATAAGTGGGTTTTATTCCTATGGTTACCAAAGTGTCTTTCTTTTTGACCAGTCTAAATGCATCGTCTAAAGACTTTTCAAAATTTTTATGCCCAACTATTAAATGATCTGCTGGGAATATGCCCATTACAGCATTTTTGTTTTTTATAAAGATTTTTTGAGCGACCAAACCAATCGCTGGCGCCGTATTTTTAGAACTGGGTTCAATGATTATGTTTTCTGGATTTATGTTATTTACATTATTTATAATCGGATCATAGAGCTCTTTTTTTGTAATAATGTAAATCTCACTTGTAGATTTTAGCTTACGCAAACGATTAACGGTAATCTGCAGCATTGACTGGTTGCCAACAATGTTAAGCAATTGTTTAGGATTATCTTTCCTGCTATAAGGCCAAAACCTCGTGCCACTTCCGCCTGCTAGTATTACACAATGCATAAGCTATTTTGTAAGCCTTATATCGGCTACTTCCATGTCCCAGTTACTCCTGATAGATATTGTATCGGGTACGAACTCAAACCACTCAGATGTTGCATATGGTGACAAGTGGCCAGTAGAATATTTTGTGTTAGCATCTTTATCATAAAAAAATAACAAATAATATTTCCCTTCAGGTATCTTGGTTATTTTAAATAATGATGATGAATTTACTATAGCATTATGAAATATATTTTCTTTTTCAAAAGTTGATAGTTTTGCAATAAGAGGATTGGAATGGGGTGTAATAATATTGCCTATCAAGCTTCCGAATTTTTTAAACCTGGATGTGGATATTTTAATTGTTTTTATCGAATCTTCTATGCTTCTAACCATTGTCGAAAATATCTTATCCCTTATAATTATTAACGAGTATTCAGATAGAGGTTCCCAATTACTATTAGGGGTTATCGCAAGATGCATTGGGCTATCCCAAACCATATTTATATCTAACAATGTAGAATCTTTGAAAAGTGAAATTGCACTATCTAGTTTTACATTATCCATAATTTTAGAAAAGTGAATGTCTAAGGGGAGAATATTATCTTCTTCAATATCTAATACTGAACTATTATTATGGTTTGTGATTGCAATATAGGATGTGTCTTTCTCAGCTGGAATGCGTGCAAATATTTTCCCTGAATCGATAACAACATAAGTGTTTTGATATACAGGTGCGACATCAATTATTGTCTTTGTACCTGATTTGATTGTATCAGGGATAAGAAAGTGTAAAATATTTTTTTCTTTATTATCAATAAATGTTTTTGCTCTTACTCCAAAGCTGTCTGATACTACATCAACAGAGATAGTTTTTTCGTACTGATCAATAGAATTATCAAACGTCAGCTTTCCCCATCTGTTAGAAACCCACTGAGCACTTAATATTCTTGTAGTGCGCGATTGTTCAGATATTAATATGTTTATTCCAGTCTGAACCATATTAATAGTGTCAATCGTTATAGGATCATTCCACGGGATACCATATACCGCATAACTAGGATCGAGTAATCTGCCAGATATAGATCTGTCTACTGCTACAATTTTGTAAGACCCAGGTGAAAGATAGCTAAATACATATTCCCCATCATCACTGGCATCTATCTTATAGTCAGGCAAACGTTTATAAAAATTAACCCGGTCTGTAGAGTCTTTTATTTTCCACAATAAGCCAGATGCTTTCCCATTATAAAATATCTGTCCACTTAATTCTGATTTGTCAATTCTTTCACCTGTTGAGAGTGCAAGCTGGATACCCTGAGCTAAAGGCACCCCATGCTCATCTTTTAATTCTCTATTAATTGATATTATATATGTCTGATTACTTAATAAACTATCAGGGAAAAAGATAGTGACCTTGTCTCCTTTGTATTTTATCTCAGCCGGAGTTTTTGTTGTTGGAAGTATTGTAATAGCATTGTTGATAGACTTTTCCTGTAAATATTCGGAAAAGACAAGGTCAACTTTCCCACTTGAAAATCGCGTAGAACCACTTTCAGGATATGAGGATAATAAAATTGGAGGAGTGTTATCTTTAGGTCCTCCTGATGGCGATTGAATCGCAGCACATGAATAAATATTATATATTCCATAGAAAACAGATAGTGACAGAATAAATTTTTTGCTATTGAATAACTTCATTAATATCTATAGGTCTAAATTTAATGGTGTAAACCTTTAAATATGAAACAAGGCTTAAATATCTAATATGCCACTTGTACCATCATACATAAAAAAACTTGAAAGGTATAAACCCGGTAAATCTATCCATGAGGCTAGTATAGAAAGTGGAAATAAAAAATATATAAAATTATCATCAAATGAAAACCCTCATGGTGCGAGCCCGCTAGCTATAGAAGCCATAAAAGAAACATATAACAGTCTAAATAGATATCCTGATGCCTCAGGCTATAACCTCCGAAATAAATTAGCTAAAATATTTAACATCAAAAAAGAAAACGTTGTTATTGGTGCAGGATCTGAAGGAATAATGTCTACAATTATGAGAACATTTTTACTCAGTGATGATGAAATAATTACGGCCAAAGGTTCTTTCATTGGGTTTCGAGTTTTAGCAAATGCATCTGGAAGAAAGGTCCACTGGATTCCAATGAAAGATTATCACTATAACCTTGAACTAATGGCCGAAAAAATAACAGACTATACAAAAATAATATATATTGCTAACCCTGATAATCCTATGGGGACTTATATAAATAAATATGATTTTGATCGGTTTTATTCACATGTTCCAGAAAGAGTATTAATTATTCTAGATGAGGCATACTACGAGTTTGCAAAATTCCAACCTGATTATCCTAATTCTATGCACTATCGCTATGATAATGTTATCACGCTCAGAACATTTTCAAAAGCATATGGTTTAGGCGGTTTGCGATTAGGATATGGTTTCGCACATGAAGAACTTGTAGAAAACCTGAATAAAGTAAAACCTCCATTCGAGCCTTCATTACCTGCTCAGTATGCAGGCATTGCCGCATTGGATGATTCTAACTTTTTAGATAAAACTATTAAAATGAATAATATAGGAATTAATTTTTTATCCAATGCGTTTGATTCACTTGGAATAAATTATATTCCAAGCTATACAAATTTTATTACAACTATATGGAAAGATAACGAAGAAGCTAAATTCGTCTCAGATCACTTATTAGGAAAAGGAATAATTGTTAGGCGGCTTTCATCTTTTGGATGGGGAAATAGTATACGCATATCTATAGGTACTGAAAAAGAAAACAGTCGGTTTATTGATGCTCTGAAATCATTCCTTTAATATTGAAAATATTATGAATAATTATAAGATCAATTCTTTTGACCATTGCGAGCTTTATGTCGGGAATGCTAAGCAGGCAGCTCACTATTACAAAAATGCTCTTGGGTTTCGACCAGTTGGCTATATGGGTCTTGAAACGGGTAATCGTGAAAAGGTTAGCTACGTTATGAAACAAAATCAGGTGCAGTTTGTGCTAAGCTCTCCTTTAGTATCAGGCACACAAATAGGACAACATATTGACAAGCATGGAGATGGAATAAAGGACGTTTCTTTTTCAGTAGATAATGCAGAAAATGCCTGGAAAGAGACCACAACAAGAGGAGCTAAAAGCGTTAGCAAACCAAAAATGATTGAGGATGATAAAGGCGAAGCAGTCGTTGCAACTATTAAAACCTATGGTGACACCACACATACTT
>CAJWMI010000055.1 GCA_913043185.1 uncultured Fidelibacterota bacterium
AATTCAATTTTTATAGTTTTAAACCGAGAAAATCTAGATATCGCGCAGTCCATTCTTAATGCAAGAATAGAATTATATAATAATAAAAATCATTCATGGTCTGTTATTACATCAGCTTTGCAAACCAATCCAGAAATACCGTATTACAAACAAATTGTTCACCAGATAAGAGGTGTAACTTCAAATATTAATTTGGCTCGAAAGAATATTGGGGATAATAAATTTATTTTTGTTGATTATAAAGAACTTTGTAATAATACTGATCAGGTTTTAAAATCTATTCATAGCCAATTAAATACAAGAGGCATACGAGTTGATGCATATAATAATTATCCCAATAAATTAAATTATTCAACAGGTAAAAAAGTCTCAGATGCTGATTATAATCTATTAAAAGATGAACTGGAAAAAGATGAATAAAATTGAAAAATTAAATAATTTTATATCTGATTCTCCGCAGGGAACAATTTTTACAACGCCCGAATGGCTTGAAGCAGTGGCTCCCGGAAAATGGGAGTATCTAACAATAGAATCAGGAGACTCTATAAAAATTTGCATGCCTATAATTTTATCAAAAAAATTGGGGTTTACACAATGCAATATGCCTCCATTTACTCAATCTCTAGGAATATTATTTCCTCCAAGAGAAGGTAAGTACGCTGAAATTCTTACTAGAAATACAAATACAATGTCAGAACTAATATCAAAAATTCCTAGTTATTCATATTTTAGACAACGACTACACCCATCACTGACCAATTGGATGCCATTTTATTGGAGCGGATATAGTCAATCAACAAGATACACGTACATAATAGAAGATTTACAAGATATGGATAACGTTTGGAAAGAATTAAGATCTAACATCCGCCAAGAGATAAGAAAGGCTACTAAATCAATAGTAATCAATCAAAAGGAAGACTTTGGTGCATTAAAATATTGTATCAAAAGCACCTATGGCAGACAAGAGAAAACAGGATTTGATTTTCGCACATTGGAACGGATTTTCATGACCTGCAGTAAATTAAATTGTGGTAAAATATTTTTGGCTAAAAATAAAAATAATGATATTTGTGGCGCTATTTATTTAGTATGGGATGAAAAAAGTGCCTACTATATTGCTGGTGGTAGTCCTTCAGAAGTTAGAACCTCCGGGGCAATGCCTTTATTACTTTGGGAAGCTATAAAATTTTCATCGGGTGTAACACAACAATTCAATTTCGAGGGATCTATGATACAGTCCATAGAAAGATTCTTTCGAGGGTTCGGCGGTAGGCAAGTACCCTATCTAGAGATTAAGAAAACGAACTCAATTTTTATTAGTCTGTATGAGCATTTATTTATTAGATAGAATATCCAGACTTTTCATCATTCCATCGAATTAATATTTTAAATAAAATATTCTGCTAGACCTATGTGCTACCATTTTAGATAATTTTTTTCTACCAATTCATTTGGACTTACACATTGAATCTTAGATTCATAAATAAAAGAAATAATCTTTTTATACTCTTTTATAAATGAATTGTATTTATAATCAGTAAAATAGTTATTGTGCCAGAGTAGAGAGAAATCACAATTTTTTGTATTTTTTTCAAACATGTCAATGATTATATCTCCTATTTGATCCGTTGGAGTCTTCATATATTTGTGAAAAGTTCGATCCATAAAATGTAATGGAGACTCAATAAAATCATAAGGTTTATTTTCTCTAATATCAAAAGGCTGAAAAGATTTTCCATAAGAATTTCTAAAACCGCATTGTTCAACGAAACCGAGACTTGCATCAAAGTTTAACGATGAATTTGAGATTTTTTTCCAATCTTTATGAGGAAGAAATTTCAAATAATGATACCTATTACATTTAGTATTTAGGTCGCCTTTTTTCAATTCTTCATCTATACTCATTTCATAAGATGATTTGTGCAATCCATTTACATTATTAGATTTTTCAACATAATCAACTAAATCCCTTACCTCATTTAATTTATAATCAGCATTATTAATTCCATTATTGCTTATCCCATCATTCACCAGCCAAAAAAAGGTAGACTTTATATCATGAGCATCATTGATCTTTATTATTCTATCAATATTTCGCCAATGTGGGTTTTTAGTTATCTCAAAAATGATAAGGTTTAATATGGCTCCAATATTCATCCTTTTTAAAGCCCAAAAACCATCCTCTAATAAGGAACCATAAATATTATCTATATCATGTGAAACAAAAAAAACACTGTCATTTTTTCTACCACGAATAGAATGTTTTCCACAAAACTCATCAATCAATTTCTCAACTAAATTCTCATTTATATTATTAAACCTAGATTGATATGATGCAGAATATTTATACCTGCCTAATTCATCTAAATCTTCATCATTTGGTTGGATTTCTTGCAAGGAATTAATCAAATAAAAAATGGTAGCTATTAAATCTTCATTATTATTTTGGCAGGTTATTTTTGGAGATAAAGAAAATAATTTTTCGTGGTTCAATTCATTAAGATTATTACTTAGACTATTATAAAAGTCGATTGCTATTACTTCAGAATTATCCTTTTTATCATCCCAAATTATTTTAGCATTTTCAACACTATCCACAAGCGTGAATTTTATATTACGATTTTTCTCTATTATTTTAATTACATAAATAATAGGATAATAATATGAAGTATTTTTTCTAACGTATACATTCATATTCGAATCTACAAAAAATAAATCTATAAAAAACAAAACCCCACAAAAGTGAGGTCTATTAATAATTAGAGTTTTATTCCCACTCAATCGTACCAGGTGGTTTTGAGGTCACATCATATACCACCCTATTAACACCTTTTACATTGTTTACTATCTTATTTGAAATCTTTGATAATACCTCTGCCGGCATTCTATACCAGTCAGCTGTCATACCATCTAGACTAGTCACAGCACGAAGGCTAATAAGATTTTCATATGTCCTTTGGTCTCCCATTACACCAACTGTCTTTACTGGGATTAATACAGCAAATGCCTGCCATATATTATGATATTCCCCTTCATCCTGAAGTATATTTATATAAATCTCATCTGCATCCTGAAGTATTGAAACACGTTCTTTGGTAACCTCACCAATAATCCTGACTCCTAAACCAGGGCCCGGAAAAGGATGCCTTTGTATTAATTTATCTGGAATATTTAATTCACGTCCTACTTCTCTTACCTCATCTTTAAACAAATCTTTTAATGGCTCTATCAATATAAAATTCAACTCATCAGGTAACCCCCCCACATTATGATGACTTTTAATTACATGAGCTGATTTACCAGTACTCACTCCACTCTCAATAATATCTGGATATAGTGTTCCTTGACCCAAAAATTTATAATGTCCGCTCTCAGAGGCTATCCGATCAAATGATTTAATAAATTGGTCACCAATAATCTTTCTTTTCTGCTCAGGATCTTTTATACCTTTAAGCCTAGAAAAAAATATCTCTGACTCATCATAAAGATGGATATTTATTCCAAGCCCTTCGTTTAACGATTCTACACAATCTTTTGCTTCATGTTTCCTTAGTAAACCATGATCTATTAAAACAGCAAAACATTTTCCACCCACTGCTTTATGTATTAAGCAAGCAACTACCGTAGAATCAACACCCCCGCTAACACCAACTAATATATTATCATCACCTATAGTTTGATTTAATAAACCAATCTGTTCATCAATGAAATTCCCAGCGGTCCAATTTCTTTCACAGCCAGCAATATCAAAAAGGAAATTATTCAATAAAATATTACCTTCCTCTGTGTGTGATACTTCAGGATGGAATTGTGTTGCAATTCTTGTGTGATCCCTGTTGGCCATTGCCGCAACAATATTGTTTGAACTATGAGCAATAATTTCCCAATCTTCTGGCATTAACGTAACCTGATCCATGTGGCTCATCCATACCTTCGATGAGCTAGACATATTTTTTGTTATCCCTATATTTATGTCTAACTTTATTCTTGCAGAACCATACTCTCCTTCACCAGTTGATTCTACGATTCCACCATTATTGTGAACAAGAAGATGAAGTCCATAACAGATTCCTAAAATTGGCACATCAATATTTAATATATCTTCATCGAAAATAGGAGCTTCATCCGTAAACACACTGGCTGGTCCTCCTGATAAAATAATTGCCTTAGGTTTTTTTAATACAATAGCTTTTAATGATGTGTCTGGAGATAATATCTCAGAGAAAACATTATTTTCTCTCACTCTTCTAGCAATTAGTTGAGTATACTGAGAGCCAAAGTCTAAGATTAAGACACTTCCTGTTTTTAATTTTGTCATTTATTATTTACTCTTTTTAATTCATCTATATAATCCATATTAGTCATTTCAAAGTTTATAGGTGTAATGCTAGCATAGCCATTAGCTACAGAAAAACCATCATACTCCAGCCCTTTATCATTATCAACCATTTCTCCGGTCATCCAATAATATTTACGGTCTCTGGGATCAATACGCTCATCAAAATTATCATTAAAATATTGATTTCCTTGAATCGTAATTTTAGTACCTTTTAAATCTACCAATTCACAAGCAGGCACATTCACATTTAATAATGTTCCATTAGGCAACGTATTATTCAATAATAATTTTATTACTTTACGAACTACAAACTCTGACGTTTCAAAACTGATAGGACTATATGAATCAATACTTATTGCTGCAGAAGGGATCCCTGCTGCTGCACCTTCTACTGCTGCTGCAACAGTACCTGAGTAAATAATATTATTACCTAAATTGGATCCAATATTTATCCCGGATAGGATTAAGTCTGGTTTTGATGTCAATATTGATTTAATTCCAATTTTAACGCAATCAGCAGGTGTGCCTGAGACAGCAAAGCCTTTGCAACCATTTTCTCGCTGTATTTCTCTTACATAAATAGGATTGGCAATCGTAATACCGTGCCCAACCGCACTCTTTTGCGTATTAGGTGCAACTACTGTTATATCACCAAATTCTTTTGCAATATCCCATAACGCGTAAATACCTGATGAATATATCCCATCATCATTCGTAACAAGTATTTTCAACTTAATATATCTATTATCTGATAGAGTCTATCTTTCATTACTTTTCTGTCAACAATTTGATCGATAAATCCTTTCTCTAGTAAGAACTCTGAACGTTGAAAACCTTCAGGCAAATCTTGACCAATAGTTTGCTTAATTACTCTTGGCCCGGCAAAACCAATTAATGCACCTGGTTCAGCCAAGATTATATCTCCTAGCATACCATAACTTGCAGTAACACCACCGGTTGTGGGATCAGTCAATACTGTAATATAAAGACCTCCATCATTTGAGAATTTTGCTAACTGAGAACTTGTTTTAGCCAACTGCATTAGAGAGATTGCGCCCTCTTGCATTCTAGCGCCACCAGATTTACAGATTATAATCAAAGGGGTTTTTTCATTTCTAGCCTGGACAATTGCTCTGGATACAGATTCACCAACCACAGAGCCCATACTCCCGCCTATAAAATCAAAGTTCATGATTCCCATAATAAGTGGTTGTCCTTTAATCTTACCAGAATAAATTTCTATTGATTCAGTATTTCCTGAATTGTCATATGCATCTTTCAATTGATTAGCATAATCTCTATTAGCAGAAAATTCAAGAAAATTACGAGACTTTAATGAAGTAAAAAGACGTTCTGATGTACCATCATCAATTATTAAGTCTATATAATTTCTGAAATTCATACGAAAATGGTAGTTGCAATGACGACAAACCGATAGACTTTTATCGAGTTCAGGCTTAAATAAGATTTCACTACACGATGGACACTTTTCCCATAGGCCATCTGGTATAGATTTTTTATTCTTTTGTTTAATTTTTTTATCTTTACGTTTAAACCAGTTCATATCTTCTTAGTTTATTTTGTATATTTCATTATAAGTGCATCTCCGCCATCATAATAATAATTTTTTCTCATACCAATATTTTTAAAATTAAGATCGGCATAAATCTTTCGTGCTATAATATTGCTCTTATTAACTTCTAAGAATACGCTGCAGTTACGAGGGATACGATCCAAATAATGATTAATCAATTTTTTACCTATTCCCCTATTTTGAAACTGTCTGTCAACAGCTACATTAAGCAGATTTATTTCATTATCACAACGCTGTTCTATCAAAAACCCAATTATTTTTTTCCGATTCTCGATTACCCATACTGTTTCAATTATACTATCAATAAACAGCTTTTTTAACATCTTCATATTCCAATATGGTTTATTGTATACAGCTTTTTCAATATTTATTATTGATGTTAAATCGCATAATTCACCTTTCCTAATATTCATTTTTTTTGCCTACTATAAAAGGTGAAACATAATTAGGAACTAAATCATATGGTTTATCTACAACAAGTTTCTCAAAATTAATACCAGCAAGTAAGCCAACAGATATTGAAGATAATTTTGAACTGATAAAAATATTTCCTTTTTTCAACAAATCACAATTCAATTGAAAAATTTTTTTTGAATAATCAATTTCTTTTAACAGTTCATCCCAATCAGCTACCCTAATATCACCATCAGGATGGGGAATATGCTGATCCCATAGAATGTTTTGATAAAATACTCGTTCTGCATGAGAATGTATTATTCCTATTGAAGGTACATCTTCTTTCAAAGTAAAAGCCAGAGACATCATAGTAGATATAGGAACAATGGGAAGATCTTTTGAAAATGCTAGACCTTTAGCAAAGCTTAACCCGATACGTAAACCTGTGAATGAACCGGGACCGATGCTAATCGCAATTGCATCAATATTATCCAAAATAAAATTCGTATTTTTTTGAAGATTAAGATAAAATTCTGGCAAAATCTCTGCATGTTTTTTTGATATATCTTCTTCCACACATCCAACGCATGAACCTTTTTCAATATATGATATACCACATACATTAGACGATGTCTCAATTGCTAAAATATTTTTCTTATTATTCTTCAAGATTATTCATACCAGTAATACGTAACAACCTCTTAGCAGGATTATCTTTAAGCCTAGTAAATTTAATTTCTACAATATCTTGGGGAAGTAATTCCTGGATAATATTTGCCCACTCAATCAATGTAATTCCCTGCTCAGGCAATAATAAATTTTCGCCACCTAGATTTAAAAATTCTTCTATGTTATTAAGCCTATAACAGTCAACATGGTATAGCTTTAAGTCAAATCCAACATATTCACTAACTAGTTTAAAAGTTGGTGAGCCGACATGCTGGTCAATCCCTAAGCCTTTAGCAAAACCTTGAGAAAATGTCGTTTTACCTGAGCCTAGATCACCATTTAATGCTATGACCTGACCTTGTCTTATCTTTTTGGATATTTTGCTAGCAAATTTTTTAGTCTCTTGCACTGAATTACAAATTATTTCCAATATTAGTATCCCTTCATAACTAATACCGGGACTAATAACTCTTCCATGGAAATGCCTCCATGTTGAAAAGAATTTTGTAGTTTATTTTTATACCTATTAGCATCATTAGGATATAAAAAATAAGCGTCATTTTTCGCTATTAAATAATTAAACTGTGGACCTAGAACAGGCAGTTTATATCTTTCTGGTTGATTCATCACAAATGCATTTTTATTGTTTGTATTTAGGTTTCTCCCGTATTTATAGCGAACTCCACTAGACGCACCCCTATCTGCTGACACCATAATGTCTTTATTAACTCTAATACTTCCATGATCACTGGTGATTATGACATGAAAATCACTCTGGCTCAAGATCTTTATTACATCATTGAACCAAGAGTTTTCAATCCATGATTTAACGGCTAGCCTGTACCCTGACTCATCGGGAACGATTTCTTTTAGTACATCCATTTTTGAGCTGTCGTGAGCGAGCATGTCTACAAAGTTAACTACAAGAGAAAGCACATCTTTTTCAAGATAATCGTTTATTTTTTTCCTGAATTTTTTTCCTTCTTCAATGGCCCAAATTTTATGATAATGAACACGTTTATTAGAAACATCGTGTCTATCTAATTGATCTAATAAAAATTTGTGCTCATATTTATTTAATCCATCTGCATGATTTATAAATAGTTCTTTCTGGTTAGGATATTTTTTTATTAGTTCATCAGGATACAAACCTGAAAAAATTGCATTTCTAGAATAAGGGGTTGCGGATGGAAGTAATGAGACATGATATGATAATTCAATATTAAATAAAGATTCTAGATAAGGAAGAACTGAGAGAAATTGATCACATCTCATGCAATCAATAACAATCATGCAGACTTTTTGATTATTATTTATTAATGGTAGTAAATAATTTTGAAATATACCTGGAGAGAGTAATGAGTTATCTGTTTTTTGAGTTAAGCCTTCATAATTATTCTCAATAAAATAAGAAAAAGCTTTATTACAACTTTGTATCTGCTCATCGAGTATATTACTTAGACCACTGTCCCCATACTCATCAAACTTTAATTGCCATTGAACTAGCCTGATATATAAATCCCACCAATCATCTGTTGATATGATATTATCTAGGTCATCATTGATTTTTTGGAAATCCTTCAAATAGTCAGATGTTGTCCTGTCCTCAATAATTTTATTTTTTTCAAGTATTTGTTTGCAAGCGATATAAATCTGGTTAGGACTAACCGGTTTAATTAAAAATTGGTTCACCTGTTGCGAGATTGCCTCATCCATCAACCATTCATCCTCAGACTTTGTGATCATAATTACTGGAATCGATATACGTTGTATTTTTATTTTTTGAAGTGTCTCCATACCGTCAATGCCAGGCATAGTCTGATCTAGAAGTATTAAGTCATACCTATTGTTTTTATTTAATACATCTGCATCATTACCATTAGTAGCTGTACTAACCTTGTAACCCTTACTCTCCAAAAAAAGGATATGTGGTTTTAAATGATGTATCTCATCATCTACCCATAGGATGTGACCTTTTAACTGATAATTCATTATTTATATCCTAATAACGTTAACTTACTATAATCCACTTGGTACTAAATGATTGGGGAATATTATACTTATTTGGTAGTCATCCTCCATACTCCATCCCAATCATCCGGAGGTGGATTCATTGAGAAATGATTACATCTTTTTATAAAAACCTGAGACGGATTTGTATTCCTCCCAGTAAAATCGTCCTCTAATAGTTTTGATTTCTCAAAATATTCTAAAGCTTTTTTCCAGTCTTGATTAAAATAATAATCTAATCCTTTCTCAAAAGTTTCAATTAACTCTAGTGATGTTTTCTTTATTTGATCTTTTATATCAATAAGCTCATACGCTCTAATAGGAATGTTTTTTCCTTTTACACCTAAAAAGTCTAAGAACCTAAACACATATTCATCATTTGATGCTTTATATATATTTTCACCTACAAATATATAAACACCATACTGTTTGGCAGCCGGTTCTAAACGGGCTGCTAGATTAACCGTATCACCCATCATCGTATAGTTCATTCGCATCTGCGAACCCATATTACCCGTAACCATTTGACCAGAGTTCAGTCCAATTCTGTGCTGCATGCTATATACTATTTCAGGCCAATGATTTTCTTTTTTCCATTTACTACGAAGATCTTTTAATTTATCTCTCATTTCTATAGCAGTGGAACAAGCTTTTTTTTCTTGATCTTGAACAGGAGCAGGAGCACCATAAAAAGCGACAATCGCGTCACCAATATATTTATCTAAGGTGCCCTGATTTTTAAGTAAAATATCTGTCATCTCTGTTAAATATTCATTCATTAATCTAACCATTTTCTCTGGTTCTAATTTTTCTGAGAATGTAGAGAAATTTTGTATATCAGAGAAAAAAGCAGTATGATAATTTTGAACACCTCCAAGCTTTGGTGCTTGTTTTTGTTTATACATTTCATCTATTAAGTCTGGAGATATATATGTTCCAAAAGTTTCTTTAAGGAAATTTTTATCTTTTTGTTCATGTAAGAATTGAAAAATAACATTACTTCCATAAGTTAAAAAGATACCAGCTAAAGGAGCGATTATTGGCATTACATAAGTCTTACCTGGTTCAGGAAGGGAGACCAGAAGACTATCATAAAAATAGTTATGAACTGAATGCGGAACTATATTTGCTATGGTTGTTTTTAACATCCACCAGATATCATTAGCAAATAACCCTAAGGCTAAACCAACATATATTAATATTTCAAGAATGATAACAGCACCTGCTAGTACAGGGTGGATATCTAGCTTTCTAAAAATATAGTATGCAATAGCGCACAATAAAGAAATAATTAAGAAATGTGCAATTGGATAAAATCTACCATCACTTAAAAGTCTCGTGGTACGGCCACCGAATATGTTAAGATAGTTATCGTGTAAAATAGTTTGAATTGCATTGGCATGTGTCTCCATTCCTGGGGTATCTTGTGTCTGGCCTAAGTAATTATAAAATGGAGTTGATTTTACATCATGCAATACCTCAACAGACGCTCCGATAATTACAACCTTATTGTAAAAAGGTGATTTTTTTATATCAAACTCTGCTCCAATGTTCATCACCTTCATCATTTCATTTTGTTCTTTTGCATCTTCTATAGCTAGTATCCAACTAGGTATCTCTCCAGGCATAAACTGACTCATCCAGTCTAGGTCATTATCCCCTGGTAATTCAAAATCCTTAGTATCAAGGATCTGATATAACGAGAATCTTGGAAAAGTATTCCATGGTGGAAAATCTGTATTAGAAAGTTTCATTCCAGAGGGGGGACCATAGTAGTTGACTAAAAAGTTATTAGTTTTTCCATGTGCAGGTATAGAAATTGTTCCAAGTGTCCATAATAAATTATCTCTGTCCCAAATAAGCTCCGCTGTATCTGAAATACCATAATACTGTTGAACACAGCTAAGACCTAGTGTGAAATAAGGTTTCTTTCTTTCAATATCATCATCAAAAAAACCAGCAATACTATATTCTCTTGAAAAATTATCTATGTCTTTAATATCATTAATGAGCCCAGTACTAGGATCTGCTTCCATAATTAATTTTACTGGTTCAGCAATATATTGAGGCGGCGTTGTCAATGGCTCACGAACCATCTTTGTATTCATTACAATACGAGTACCTTTTAATTGTGCATCCCTAATCGCATCTGAAAAAATTACATCTCCATGTCCAGGAATATGCTGCCTAAGATCTGAAGGCCACCTGTCACTGACCCCCCTCAAATACTCTGAACGAGCATCTGGAGAATCAAATTGTATATCAAAACCGATAACCTTAGCACCAGCTAGAGATAAATTATTTACTACATTTGCCCAAATGTCTCCCCTTGGATATGGCCATATTATATTACCCTCTGATAGTATTCGCCATGTTTCATCGTCAACGTCAACAAGGACGACATCAGTTCCTAATTTAATAATAGTGGAATCAGAAGCTCTCCATCCGGTTATGGGACCACGAACATTATTAAACCTATAATCATACGTTTTTAACTCTAAA
Source organism: uncultured Fidelibacterota bacterium (assembly GCA_913043185.1). The sequence continues at coordinate 11,514 of CAJWMI010000055.1, forward strand.
AAATCAAAAAATCCCATCCAGTGCATAAGACAAGTAAGTAGAATAGAGCCTAAGGTTAAACTCATGTCTATTTTGTGAGAAATTATATATTGTTTAATACGTTCCATTAGAATCTATAATTGAGCGAAAAAACTAT
>CAJWMI010000056.1 GCA_913043185.1 uncultured Fidelibacterota bacterium
ATAATAATATCTTTTCCACTGGCAGACAACACATCTCCAGCTTCTTGCGCCATTTTTGATAGACCACCCAGATCACCCCTGTTTCCCATACTTCTAATGTAAACATCATTGATATCAGTATACTTACTCATTCTAACTCTATCACCAAGCAAAGCACCGCCACTAAAAGGACTACTTGGATCAATCGCAATAACACCAACAGATTTCTGTTTGGAAATAAAGCATGATATCAATTGATCTACTAGTGTGCTTTTTCCCGCGCCTGGAGGACCAGTAATACCAATCCTTAGTGATTTATTAGACTTCTTATAAATATGTTTATAAAAGTTATTCACTTTTGGGTCGCTATTTTCTATAAGCGATATGGCTCTAGAGATAGCCAGATGATTATTATTAAATATATCTTTATAATTAATCTGATTCATTATTTATTAATATACATCAATCTCTATTGAGAATTAATCACCATATTAGTAAAAAAATATTAGTAAACCTTTGTTGACTACAGAAAGCTTAAATTCTTAATATCAGCGTCTTTAACAATAAGGAAATTAAAATAATGGATAGACATCCACAGCAAATAAAGCGAGAACGTCAGGATATAAAAAGAAGAGCAAGAAATGTTTCTAAAATGTCCAGATTACGTACACAAATTAAGAACGTACTACAGTCAACGGATAAAGAAAAAACGCAAATAGAATACACGAAGGCGGTTAGTACTATTGATAAGGCAGTCAGCAAAGGTCTTATTCATAAAAACACCGCAGCCAGAAGAAAGTCTCAGATTACGCGCCATCTTAATTCTTTAGGCTAACTTTTTATTTAAGAGTCAGAGGCTGAATAGTTTGGAGCCTCTTTTACTATTCGAACCTCATGGGGATGACTCTCTCTCACACCTGCAGCGGTTATTTCAATAAACTCAGATTTATCTCCAAACTCTTCTATAGTTTTACAACCACAATACCCCATCGATGATCTTATTCCCCCAGTTAATTGATAAATAGTATTTTTAACTGGGCCTCTATACGGAACCATTCCCTCTATACCCTCTGGCACTAACTTCTTATTATCTGTCTCCTCTTGAAAATATCTGTCTCCACTACCTTCTTCCATCGCACCTAGAGATCCCATGCCTCTAAAAGTTTTATACTGCCTTCCCTCATACAGTATGGTCTCACCCGGACTTTCATCCATACCTGCTAAGACACTTCCAAGCATAATAGAATCGGCACCGGCAGCAAGAGCTTTTGCCATGTCCCCGCTATAACGCAAGCCACCGTCAGCGATTATGGGTATGTTTTCTTTTTTTGCAACCTCAACCGCATCCAAAATAGCAGTCAACTGGGGTACACCAACCCCTGCAACAACTCTAGTCGTACAGCTGGCGCCAGCGCCTATACCTACTTTAACGCAATCTACGCCAGCATCAATAAGTGCTTTTGCACCATAACCGGTTGCTATATTCCCACCAATGATAGATAAATCAGAGTTTTGTGACTTTAGATTAGATATTGTATCCAATACACTCTTAGAATGTCCATGTGCCGTGTCTACTACAATAGCATCTACGTCTACACTAATGAGTTCCTTGACTCTCTCAAGTGTGTCACCTGACACACCAACAGCTGCTGCCACTCTTAGTCTACCATTCCGATCTTTACAAGCATTAGGATATTGCTGTTTTTTCTTTATATCTTTCACAGTAATCAGTCCAGCTAACTCACCCGTATCATCAACGACCAATAACTTTTCAATTCTGTGTTTATGAAGAAGTTCTTCTGCATCTTCGAGAGAAGTGTCTAATGGCACGGTCACTAAATCATTTGCGGTCATACACGCTGAGACCTCAAGATTCCCATCTACATGAAATCGAATATCTCTGTTAGTAATAATGCCCACTAATTTTTCATTATCAATAACAGGAAGACCACTAATTCTAAATTCAGTCATTATCTTTTTTGCTTCATTTATCGTATAACTAGGGCCTATTGTAACCGGTTTAAGGATCATCCCGCTCTCAGACCTTTTAACCTTATCAACCATAGACTTTTGTAACTCTATAGTACAATTTTTATGAATCACACCGACTCCACCTTCTCTAGACATCGCGATTGCCATATCCTCTCCGGTGACAGTGTCCATGGCCGCACTAATAATGGGGATGTTCAGCTGAATCTCATTTGTTAGGCGTGTGTTTATAATAGTCTCATTTGGTAGTATTTTGGATTTCTGAGGGACCAATAAAACATCATCAAATGTATATCCTCTTTTAAATATAGTTTTCTTTTTCACTTACTACTCCAAGTAATTATTTGTTTTTAATATTGATACAATTTCACCACTATTGATTATTGAATCTAGGCTATTAATCTCATCAGTTAATTCCCTATCACCTTTCAAAATTTGTGTTAAATCTTGAACTCTTTCAATAATACATCTAGTTCCATCACCAGGTTCCAACCTGGAATGATAAAGAGTATATGCTGCACAACCAATAAGCATTTCAATTGCAAGTATTTTTGTCACATTTTCTTGTATTTTCAATAGTTTGTAACCGGCCCATGGTGCCATACTAACCAAATCTTCCTGTCCGCCAGAAGTTGGAATGGAATCTACACTCGCTGGATGTGCTAGGGTTTTATTTTCAGAAGCCAATGCAGAGGCTGTTACATGTGCAATCATATAGCCAGATTCAATTCCAGGATTATTAGCTAAAAATAGTGGTAGTCTACCTTCCGCTCCTTTCATAAAATAATGAATTCTTCTTTCTGATATTGCTCCTATTTCAGACATTGCCATTGCGATTGAGTCAAGTGAAAGAGAAATGTGCTCAGCATGAAAATGACCAGAATAACCTATCTTTCCATTATTTAAAATTAGAGGATTATCACTGACGCTATTAATTTCATTATTTATTGAATTCGCAGACTGAGCTACTGAATCTCGGCATGCTCCATGGACATGGGGAATACATCGAAAGCTATATGGATCCTGCACTACTTTACAATCTTTATGTGATAAAACAACATCACTATTTTTTGTCATTTTCCATATATTTCTAGCTGAAACAATCTGTCCTCTATGTTTCTTTAGTTTGTGAATAGAAGATTGAAATGTATTTCTGCTTGATAGACTTGTTTCAACAGACAATGCTCCAATTGCATCAGCTGTATCTAGAATAATATCAGAATTATGTAAGGCTTTTATCGCTATAGCGGTAGATACCTGAGTACCATTGACCAAGCTAATTCCATCTTTTTGGTATAAGCTTAAGGGCCTAATATTCATTTTTCTTAGCACCGTTTTGGTAGTCATAATCTTTTTATTGTGCAACAATTTTCCTTCACCAATTAGTGAGCTAGCGATATGTGAAAGTGGAGCTAAATCGCCACTGGCACCTACGGAACCTCTTTCTGGAACAAGCGGAATTAAATCATGATTCAAGAATCGGACTAGCTGAGATACTGCATCAGGATGAACTCCACTATAACCACGCGCATAGCTAACCAGTTTTAATACCATAGCAACCCTAACTATTCCTATATCTAGGCTATTTCCAACTCCGGCTGAATGACTCCTAACAAGATTAAGTTGAAGTTTTTTCTGATCGTCTTTATTAATCTTTATGTGGCTTAGTCTACCAAATCCTGTGTTGACACCATAGACAGTATCACCAGAGGCCAAGATTTTATCTAGCATTTTATATGATTCTTTAATCTTCTTTTTTGATTGGCTGTCAATCAGTATTTTTTTTGGCGCGGATAGAAGCGGAGAAAAATCTTGGTAAGAATATATCTTATCTGAAATACGTAAGGTCTCCATCGGTCAATTTATACTAAAGATTCTATTTAGTACAATTGATTAAGAAATCTTATAGATCACTTTTTTATGGTAGTATAATCAGAAAAAATAATTGGATCAGTGGGTATATTATTTAAAATGAACTTGCCATAACGTTTTGTAACAATTCTATTGTCTAGACTAATAAATATGCCTGAATCATATGTCGTCCTGATTAATCTACCAAAACCCTGTCGAAACCTTATGGCACACTCAGGAACAGAAAAGTTCATAAAACTATTTACACCATTCGAATCTAAAAAGTTAGAATATGACTTGATTAACGGATCAGTAGGGACTCCAAAGGGTAGCTTTACTACTATTAATATTTCCAATAATTCACCAGGCAAGTCTACTCCTTCCCAAAAACTATTCGTGCCAAACAGTAAAGCATTCTTATGCATGTGCATACCTTTAATTATTGAAGGTTTAGATGCACCCTTTGATTGGGCAAAAAGGGGGATATCCTTCACATCTGATTTTTCTTTTATTTTGCTAGAAACATTCTCAAGCATTTTAATTGAAGTAAATAGAATCATCGTTCTTTTTTGAAACGTTTTGTGAATATAATAAATAATGTCTGACAGTTTTGACGGGTCTCCAGTTATATCTGTCGACCCACCATATTGATAGTAAGCAACCTGATCCCGGTAAGAAAAAGGGCTTATATATTCATCGGTAATAATATTGTCAGTCTCATGCAAACCGTTACGATTTAAAAAATAATCAAAAGAATCATCAACCTTGATAGTTGCAGACGTTAATATAAAGTTACTGTTTTTGTTATATAATTTATTCCGCAATATCTCAGAAATATCAACCATAGATGCGTGTAACGATAATCGAAGCTGAGCTACTTCTCCCGCCTTTGAATGATAAACTCCTTGTTTCCAATATACCCACTCTGGATCCTGGTTTCCGGTCAATATATTTATCGAATCACTTATACCACTGATGTTTTCCAATCCTTGATCTAAAACATTATTAAGATAAAGATATTTAGTTCGTGAAGAATCAATTTCTAGAATAAATTTTCTGAGATTATTAAAACATAACAGTAAACTTTGAATATTGTTTTTTAACTTAGCTATCTCACTATTGGCGGGTGCAAATTCTTTTTCTAAGGAATGTATTATTGGTCTTTCCTGATACGTTTTTTCTTTGTTAAATCGATCTTCATTGTTTATGGCCAGTTCATCCATAAAATTTTCAAATGATATACGAACCTGTTCAATACCACTAATTAAACTTTCCCTAAGCATTTTTACTGATGGTTCTGAGTCGCTGATAGAATTCAAAATATTGTTCCACCTTCTTGATCTTGGATGTGATGGGTTAATAGATTGCAACAAAGTCACCACAGTTTGATGGTCTATCTCTACCTTGAACTGATCATAACTAGATCTAACAAGATTGTGGACCTCATCAATAATAATTGTATCATGTTCAGGTAATATACCAGGAGATTTTGCTTCAGTTAGCAAAAGGGAATGATTAGCAACTAAAATATCCGCATCGTACATCAATTTTCTAATTGGCCCATAAAAACACCCATGATTCTTACGGCAAATATCTCCAGTGCAAAATCCCATATCACTGCATATCATTGACCATATCCATGTTTTTCTCGTGTTTAAGAATCCACTACACTCCGAAATGTCTCCAGTTTCTGTCCACTCTAGCCAAAAAAGTATTGGTATAATTGCTTCTATATCTTGGTCACTTAAAATATTGCTCTCACTTACAACCCAATTAAACCTGGTCCTGCAAATATAATTTTTTCTTCCTTTTATAATTAAAGCCGTCACAGATGTTTTCAATGCATCAGATAATTGAGGTAGATCTTTAAAAAACAATTGATCTTGTAAATGTTTTGTATTGCACCCTATAACTACAGGGCCTCTGTCTTTTGTCTCATATTTTCGCTTAATAGCTGCAAAAAGATATCCCATAGATTTCCCTAAACCCGTTCCCGCCTCAAGCACACCTGATCCTGTAGAATTAATTATTTTGTCGCACATATTAGCATACTCAACCTGATTGATACGGTCCTCATACCAGTCATAATTTTTAGATAATATACCTCCCGATCCAAAAACCTCTGCCGCAGTTATATTTTGAATATTCTCAGTGCCTTCATATTGATAAATATTCTGCCTAGATTTTCTTTTCTTTGACCTAATATTTAGTGATCCTTTCAGGTCGCCTTTTTTTAAGAGTGCATTTGCCAGGTCAACGTATAATTTTTTATTAGGTATGTCGTATTTTTCTATCACAGAAATGACCTTGGATATCTCTTCTAACGTATACTCCGATAGTTCATCCAAAAGATATAAAAATATATTACCACAATTCTCTGTATCTTTTTCTGCCCTGTGACTTCCAGAAGAGTCTAGCCCATAAAATTCAGATAATGCACCTAAGTTAAACACAGGATGGTCAAACAGCATAGCACGAGCAAGTTGCAACGTATCATAGAGTGGATTTTCCGGGATATCCTTGTTATAACGCTTACATAATTCAAGCAAATAGTTCCAATCAAATCTAATATTATGAGCAACAAGTGGACACTCGCCGATGATACTAAAAAGATCATCAATAATATCTTCTTCATCCGGCGCAGTTGATACCATTTGATTTGAGATTCCAGTAATTCCAGTGATAAATGGTGAAATATGAACCCCAGGGTTGATTAATGTAGAATATCTTTTTTTAGGCTTTCCATTTACAAAGCGTATTGCCGCAAACTCAATGATTCTATCCTGTTTTGGATCAAGGCCTGTTGTCTCAAAATCTAAAGCGACATACGTTGATAAATTCAGTACACTTAGTATCTCTTTTTTATTCATCGAATACTAGCTAAATAATATTTTCAAATAAAACAGAGGATTAGACAGTTCTGTTTTAGGGATTTCATCAGCGAGCATACCGGACATTATATTTCGCACCTTTTCATTTCTAGCAGCCCGATCAATAACAAAATTAAGTAAAAACTTAGATCGGGCCAGCTTCAACAGTCTTGTGCTAACACTCAATTCGCCTCCTAGATATTCCCATAATTCTTGATCATAAGACTGTAAATATTCTTTTGTGAAATTATTTTTTTCTTTCGCCATGGCGGCTATTTTCGCTGCTATCCTTCCTGATTCCATGGCATTACCAATCCCCTCACCGGTAAAAGGATCTACCAACCCAGCTGCGTCTCCCAATAAAAGAAAACCATCTCCATGATTTCCTCTTTTAATGCTTCCGAAAGGAAGGTTCCAACCAGTCGGTTTCTCTAATGCAACCGCATCATCAAACCTATGCCTAAAATGATCTGAATTAATGACCTTTATCATAATATCACTGAGCTTCCGGTTTTCCTGTTTCACTATACTCTTTAATAAACCGACCCCAATATTTGCTCGATTTTTTCCAGCAGGAAAAATCCAAAAATAACCTGGGTTCGTTTCTTCGACATAATGCAGCTCTATCTGATCCGTTAAGTTTTTTACATTACCATAGTAACAGCGGATTCCAACTGCTGTATGGTTCATATCCATTTCATAAAGACCCGTCTTTTTTGAGACTATCGAGTTTGGCCCATCAGCACCAAATACAAGGCTACCTATATATTCTTTTTCAACTCCATCTAAAGATTTTCCTTTTACTCCGATGACTGCTTTATCTTTAAAAATCAGATCACTAACAGTAAAACCTTCTTCATAATCTGATACATTTTTTGTTTGTTCAAACATAAAATTATCAAATATCGTTCTTGGAATAACATATCCATGCGATATATGTTCTTTGTTAAGACTCTTATCCAATAATAGTTCGCACTCAGAATGCCTAGGGTTGGCAAAAATAATTCGTTTTATTATAGAACCATCTAGCTCATCTACTCCTTTAATTAGATCAAGATCATCCATTATTTTAACACTCTTACCAGATAGTGCATCTCCGCAAGTTTTATCTCTAGGAAACTGAGACTTATCAAGGACTAGAGTTTTGAGTCCTAGCCTATGACCATATAAAGCGGCGCAAGTACCTGCAGGCCCAGCTCCAACAATTATCGCATCATACATCCGCTAAGGTTTCGTCTTGGGCAACGCCAAATGATGGATATATTATACCATACTTTAGGTAGTTTATAGATCGTATGATAAAAAATAGCAACCCCAGTATAATTAAAAACCATGGCGCACGAACACATGAAAACATTGCCAGAATAAATAAAGGATAGAACTGCAACCTTTTAATGTGCCTGACATGACTGGGCCATATAAGAGCAACAGCAGGAAAAAATAAAGAAACCATAGAAACAGTACTGATGATAGGGTCATCGAGATTGTATCCGATAACTGTAGACAGGACCATCAATAGTAATGAAATAAAAAGATACTTAACCTTGTTATCCCAGTTATTAATTTTCCAATCATTATTTTCCTGATCGTAGGATATTTTAAACTCATAGATCAATATTCCAGCAGCAATTGAACTAAAATATGGCACAACGCCGATAATATTAACTTCTGCAAACATCATATTTACAGCACCAATCAAAAAACAAACTGACACAACAATAAAATTATTCAGTAAATCAAAATATCCTAAACGATTATCACTTCGTTTCCATATACCTTTTTTTGATGTTATATAAAATACTGTGGTCGCCAAGACTAATCTAATTATTCCATCCACATATCCAGACCAGTCCCAATAGCTGTATCTGTCAACATGACCAAGCATATACGTAAAACCTGATACGGTCACAGTCCAAACTGCAAATAGATAAATAATATTATATTTTTCTAACAGCTCAGCATAGACATTTATATCATTTTTTATTATTTGATATTTTTTAGAACCCTTTGGAATTAACCTTGCTAAAATCATATTGCTTTTTCCAATAGTGAAATAGGTATCTAAAAACCAGCCATCTCTTGTAATGAAATTCCAAAAATTAAATCAGAAACTTCATTTAGGATAATAAGACAAACAATTAATGAAGAAACAATAAAAAGGGAATTAGTAATAGTTTTAACCAAGTCCCAATCTATTTTTATACTCTCCATTCCTATTTTTACTTCATCTAAAAATGCACCTACTCCCCATTTATTTAAAATAAAAATAGCCGTCAGTGCGCCACCTATTGGGAGCATATACTTTGATGATAATTCGTCCATAAAATCAAAGAAGGATATATCAAAGATACTGGTGATATTGAAACTTCCGAGAGAAAGTGAACAAAATATGCCTACAATTGTAATAACGCCACCAAACGAAAGTGTAGCTCTTTCTCTTGACCAGCCTTTTTCATCAATGAAATAAGCTGTAATAACCTCTAGAATAGAAATAGCCGAGGTTAGCGCTGCCATAAACAAGATAAAAAAGAATAGCGTACCCCATAACAAGCCTCCTCCTATTTGTGGAAATATAGTAGGCAATACAACGAAAATAAGTCCAGCACCAGCGCTAGGGTCTGCCCCCATCGCAAAAACAATGGTAAAAATAGCAGTACCAGCAAGCATAGCGATTGCGGTATCCAATAGAATAACCCATATTGCTGAACTAAAAAGATTTTGTTTTTTATCTAGGTAGCTTCCATAGGTTAACATTGTTCCCATTCCTAGGCTCAAGGTAAAAAAAGCATGTCCTAATGCTAAAACAATACTAGACGGCGTTAGGTCTGAAAATTTTGGTTTAAAAAGAAAAATTAACCCTTCACTTCCACCATCAAGTGTAAGCCCTCTTACAACAAGGACTCCAAGAATCACAATAATAAGAGGCATCATTATTTTTGCCCCCTCCTCTATTCCAGATTTTACTCCTTTGATAATGATCCCTATACAGAAAGACATGAATAAAAGCTGCCAAAAAATTGGATTAATACTGTTACTTACAAAACTATTAAATACCTCCCCAGAGGCGTCAGCATTTCCTGATAAAGACTCGAAACCACCAGATAAAGAATATACAGTATATCGAAGAGTCCAGCCACCAACAACCCCGTAGAAAGATAGAATAACAAACGCAGAAGCAACTCCAAGAAAACCAACCCATTTCCAATTAGATTTATCAGCTAATTTATTAAATGCGCCCACCGGACTTAGTTGAGTATTCCTGCCAATCACTAGCTCACCTAAAAGAATCGGCAGTCCGACAACTAGAATACAGACCAGATAAACAATCGTAAATGCCGCACCTCCATTCTGACCTGCCATATGAGGATATTTCCATATATTGCCCAAGCCCACTGCCGAACCAGATGCCGCAAGAATGAAACCTAACTTCGAGCCCCAATGTTCACGTTTATTGATCATTATTTTCCTCCTTGTTTTTCTTCTAACTCTATAGAGGCATCCATAATCTGATTAAATGGACTAAGATGTGCATCGACCATAGCATCTATCATACTATAGAAATATAGAAATATTACCCACCAGGCATACTTATTTCTTTTCTCTAGGTATCTGTTCTTTCGAAGTAAATAATCACCGGAATCATAATTAGAATATATCTTAGAATTTTCTAACCATGACTGTATTGCCATAATCTCTAGACCCATAATTGTAAAACCTTTAATTATTCTGCCGTTATATATTTGTCCTCCACCCGGGATAATCGATGCCAAAAACGCTTTCTTTGGATTTTTGATTATTGTAGAATCTGAAACATCCCCAAAAAGAGGAATCATCATTACAAGTAATAGACTACTTTTTTTTATAATTAACATCAACTTTCTATAGCTATACAGTCAATCTCTACTCTAGCACCAAGTGGTAAACCTGCAACCTCTACAGTTGACCTCGCAGGAAAATTTGTTTCGCCAAAAAATTCTTTAAATGCCTCATTTAAATCAGCAAAATCGTTTAGATCCTTTAGGTAAACCGTAAGCTTTATAATATTAACTAAGGAAAGATTTTTGGCTATTAATATTGCTAAAATATTATTTAATACCTGTAGAGACTGACTCTTAGTGTCTGACGCCTCTATTTTCCCAGACGCGGGATTTATACCAATCTGACCAGAAGTATATAAGAAACCCCCTGCCGAAACAGCCTGACTGTATGTACCAACAGCTCCAGGAGCGTTTTTTGTTTTTATTAGTTCTCTTATTGGTTTCCTGGTTTCTGAATTTTCTCTTGACATTTTTTTCCTCACTATATTTCTAGTAAAATAATCTTAATAAATTTGAAAAATTAATGATTAAAAGATCCTAAGACTCATCGATCATACAGAGCGTTGGCAACCCAACATCTTCATTTAACTGTCTGAACACACTATTATCTATTTTCCTAAGAAAGAACTCACCAACCGCTGCTACTGTGGCCTCAAAAAGATGACCACCTTTCATATCTAGATTATGGTCCGATAGAGTAACATG
>CAJWMI010000057.1 GCA_913043185.1 uncultured Fidelibacterota bacterium
CTACTCAAAAATCCAAACATATGGGTTTTCTGATATATGGGCATCCCATCTATGATAAGTAAATTTTGATCAGGCCTTCCACCTCTAATATATAACTCGGCTGTTCCACCTAAGCCTTGATGTATTCCAGGTAGAAGCTGAAGCGATCTTAATATATCAACCTCTCCAATTGTTGGTAGAGTGGAGATGTGTTTTGGCGAAAAAGAAATCCTACCAGGATCATTACTTATTCCCATAAACTCTCGAGCTTTACCCCTGATGAATATATTTTTGGAGTTAATTATTTTTTGGTTTAAAACTATTTCGGTGTGTTGCTCTTTATTATTTGAAAAATAAATAGGTTTTTCCTGCGTTTCATATCCGATATAAGAAACGTATAGGGTGCAAATTCTTGATTTTATACCAGAGAGTGAAAAAACACCTTCATCATTTGATATTGTCCCCATACCTAATATTGGGATAAACACATTTGCATAGGGAATCGTTTCATTTGATAACTTATCAATAATTTTTCCGCTAATTGTATATGGCCCTCGATCTATCTTATAGATAGTATATTGTTCATTAATTTTTTTCCAGCTATAGTTCGTTTTATATAAAAGTAGGGTTAAAACACTATCTATTTCGCAGTCAATACACTCAGCAGATATTTTGTTATCATCTATATTGCTAGGATATATTATAGGAAGCTGATAATTATCTATTAACTGCTGCATTGCGTCTTGGAGATTTATTTGATCATATGAAAGTGAAATAGATTTACGCTGTCCATATAAAAATGAAATAGACAAAAATAATAAAAGAGCTAAAAGGTGTTGGGTTTTTTTATAGGACGATGTAGGTATCACCCTCTAATTTAAACTCACGCTGAGACAATAAGGAAATACTGCTCACAACAGATTTTAAATTATTTGGATAGAGGTTAATGATACCTGAGATTAAAATTTTCTTTTGAGAAGTATTTTTAAATAAAATCTTAATATTATACGTACGTTCAATTTCTTTACATATTGTTTCTAATGAAGTATTATCACAAACTATTTTATTATTTAACCAGCCAGGGTAAAAATCATTGGTAGCTGATGATTTAATAGTTGATTGCGTTTTGGGATGGATTAGTGCGCGCTGACCTTTAACCAGGACTTTTGATTCATTATCGTTTTTGACCTCAACAGAGCCCTCATTGACACCAGTTTCAAACCCGTCAGTTCTTGACCTGACATTAAACTTTGTGCCTAATACTGTAACCTTCGCGTAATCTGTAGATACAATAAAAGGGAACTGACTTTTTGTTACATCAAAGTATGCTTCCCCATCCAAAAATACTTCCCTGTTTTTGATATTGTAGTCTTTAGAGTATGATAATGCACTACCAGCGTTAAGCTGAATATTTGTACCATCAGAGAGAACAATGTTTTTATCTGTAATCCCAAACTCAGAAACTATCTTTTTTGTATTAAAATAGCGGATAGTAGTTGGCATCAATAATAAAAATGCTAGCAAAAAAGCATAGATAAATTTTGGCTGCCAATTGATAGCTAGGGGTTTTACTAAAGGCTTATTCTTAAATGCCGTTTGTTCTAAGATATCAATCTGCTGTTCTACACGCATCCAGACTTCATCTTTAGATGGAGCCTGAGTGTGGGTGTTATTAGCACATATATCCCATAGTTTTTTATCTTTATTATTTAGTTTGTTCATATTTCTAAGGTATTAACGATAGATATCACTTTTTTACTCATAAATAATTTTTCAAATTCTTTTTCAAAATTTTGATTGCCCGATACACCTGATTTTCTACTGTCCGGATACTGATATCTAATGAAACAGATATTTCTTTATTTGATAGTCCCTCTATCCGGCTCAAAATGAAAACTTCACGACATTTTTCAGGTAATTTATTATTTACAATCATTTGTATTTGTTTTTCTAATGAATCTGCTAAGGCCTCCGACTCTGGATTATCATAGTGAGATTGTTTATTTATGGGAATAGTTGATTCATGTCTCTGACGAACTTCAATATGACGAAAATGATCGTAACATAAGTTTGAGCTTATCCGTGCGATCAGGGAGAAGAACGATTTTGTTGGTGTAAGCTTAGACCTTGATTTCCAGACTCTTAAAAACGTTTCTTGAGTAATATCTTCCGCAATATCCTGATCCTGGATTTTATATAAAACAAAACGAAATAGCGTGTCATGGAAGCTATAGAAAAGCTCTTTAAATGCTTTTTTATCGGAAGCTTTGACTTTTTCTAATAGTGCCTGTTCTTTATCTACCATATTTATTCAAAGGAAAAAACATTAAAAGTGGTAATAATAATTATTAATTTAATATTAATTGTCTAACTGCATGATAGTGCAGCTAATAGATTAAATACAAATTTAATTATGGATATATAATGGAAGTAAATAGATATAAATATTCTGAAATGATAATAACAGATTATAATTTTCTAGTTCCTTTAGACTATGAAAATGAAGATGGAGAAAAAATCTCTATTTTCGCCAGAGAAATTTTAAGAGAAGAATATGAAAATAAACATCTGCCTTATTTATTATTTTTTCAAGGTGGCCCCGGGTATGAGTCTCCAAGACCTATTACAGATTCGGGTTGGATAAAGAGAGCTAGTGAAGAGTATAGAGTCTTATTATTAGATCAAAGAGGTACAGGCTTGAGTACTCCTATTTCAGGCGAATCATTTTTAGACATGAATGACAATGATTTAGCAAGTTATTTAACATTTTTTAGAGCGGATAATATTGTTCGGGATGCTGAGCAAATAAGAGAAAGTCTTATTAAGGAAAATAAATGGTCGATTCTTGGCCAAAGTTTTGGGGGATTTTGTGCAACTCACTATCTATCATTCTATCCAGATAGCTTGGACAAGGTTTTTATCACAGGAGGATTACCTCCATTAAATGCGCACCCTGATGATATTTATCGTGGAACCTATAATAGGGTACTCGAAAAAAATAAATTATTTTATGCAACCTTCCCTGAGGCAAAGATCAATTCTAGAAAGATCGCGGATTATTTGCTGGAAAATAAAGTTTATCTTCCAAATGGAGATCAATTATCTGTCGAGAGATTTCAACAGCTAGGTCTAAATCTTGGTTTTAGCGATGGTATGGCAACCTTAAATTTTTTATTTGAAAAAGCTTTTATCAATAAAAAGCTATCATATTCATTTTTAAAGGGTGTTCTATCATTACAAACCTTTGATACAAATCCAATTTTTACTGTGCTCCATGAGGCCTGCTATGCCCAAAGGTTTTCTACAAACTGGTCTGCATATCGTATTCTAAATGAGTATCCAGAATTTATACCAGATAAAAATGATGAGCTATTTTTGACGGGAGAGATGCTATATCCGTGGATGTTAGATATCTATCAATCATTGAAGCCTTTTAAAGGTGCGGCACAGATATTAGCTGAGAAAAATGATTGGCCTATGTTATATAGTGAAAAAAATCTGAAAAAAAATAAAGTTCCAGTGGTTGCTGCTGTTTATACACATGATATGTATGTAGACAGAGAATATTCTATGGAGATAGCGGATGTTATTGCTAATATAAACGTTTGGGAAACAAAATCATTGGAGCATAATGCATTACGCAGCAATGGTAAAAAGGTATTAGATTCACTTTTTACGCGGATAAAATAAGTAGTTCGAGGAAATCTATTAAATGAGAAATATACTTTATTACTTGATCGTAGTTTTTATATCAAGTGTTTATTGTAGTGATAATGGTAAGGTTATCGATATTGATGATTACTTTAGCCAAAATTATACTAGTAAACCAGTGCTCTCTCCAGATGGTTCTTATTTGACTTATACAGAACATAAATGGAATGAGGATAAAGATGGTAGAGAGAGCGATATCTGGATTGTCTCTACAAAACTAGGTGAACCAATTCGTTTAACTTTTGACGGATCTTATAAAAGCCAATTACAATGGGGTGATGACAATAAAACGATCTACTTCAAATCCACAAATAAAAGGTCAGGTGAAAAAACTCCGCCATATAATAACAAATCACAAGTATGGAGGATAAGTATTGACAATACACAATTTATACCGATTACAAAACATACCGATGGGGTTGGAATGTTTAGACTGTCTTTTGCTAATAATAGTATCTACTATACGACAAAAAAGAAGGATGTTACTGACGAGTGGAAAGGACTTAAAGAAGAGTTTTCGAACCTTAAATATGGTCATGGTGTAGTATCCTTTTCAAAAGTTTGGTCAGTTAATCTTTCTACCTGGCGGGAAAGTTGCATATTAGATAATAAAAAAGTAATAACTGATATTTCTATTTCTCCCAAAGGTAATTACTGTGCTATAATAACAAAGCCAGATGGAACCTTACTTAGTGGCGAAGGTTGGTCAAACGTCGAAATCTTGGATTTGCGTTCAGGGACTTCGAAAATGGTTACTGAAAGTGGTTGGCGAAAGGAGCATCCTGCTCCATATGGGTGGCTAGAAAATTTGGCCTGGTCTGTTGATGAAAATTCTATCGCATTTACTGTCGCCTTTGATGGCTATCCTGCTGAAATATATATTTATAATAATGAAAAAGATCCTTATTTATACAAAGTAAATCGTCCAGATAATATTCATATAGGTAACAATTTATACTGGAGAGGGAATACAAATGAACTTTGTTTTTTGGCCGAAGAAAAAGCAAGAAGAAGAGTCTATTCATTCCGCAATCTAAAACAAGAATCGAAACCAATTATCAAAACAATAACTCCCGGAGACGTTGTTGTTAATTCTTTTTCATTTAACAAAAATGGGAACACAATGGTTGCTTCTATTACTAAACCCGATCGCCAGGCTGATATATATACCGTTTCATCTTCTGGCGGCTACAAACGTTTAACGAATGTTAATCCTCAGATTGATAATTGGATAAAACCCAAAATTTCATTGGTCAGTTGGACAGGAGCAAATGGTGATATGGTAGAAGGGATTTTAGAATTACCGCCTGATTATAATAATGATAATCCTCTACCGCTTGTTGTAATAATTCATGGTGGACCCACTTCAGCGGCATTATATCAGTTCCGATATTGGATATATGGCCGAACGCTCCTTTCCTCTAAGGGTTATGCTACCTTATCCCCAAATTATAGAGGATCTACTGGATATGGAGATAAATTCATGGTAGATCTAATAGGAAATGAGAATGATATAGATGTGGAAGATATTCTCGCAGGGGTAGATGCAATGATCGAACAAGGAATTGCTGATCCAAAAAGATTAGGTGTAATGGGCTGGAGCAATGGAGGATTTCTTACGAATTGTATTATCACAGCAGATAATCGTTTTAAAGCAGCTAGTTCGGGTGCTGGTGTTATTGACCAGGTAATGCAGTGGGGGATTGAGGATACTCCCGGACATGTTATAAATTATATGACTGGATTACCTTGGGATGTGCCGAAAGAATATTCTTTAGGCTCTCCTTTGTATAGTCTAAATAAAGTAACTACTCCTACATTAATTCATGTTGGTGAGTATGATGAGAGGGTCCCGGTGCAGCATTCTATTGTTTTACACAGAGCACTAAATGTATACCTAGGGATTGACACAGAACTTGTTATTTATCCTGGTGAAGGGCATGGCCTTTCAAAACATTCACATCGTATGGCTAAGTTGAAATGGGATATAGAGTGGTTTGAAAAATATTTAAGATAAATTTTATGAAATATAATTATTATAAATATATCATATTCTATATCTGGGGTATTGTTTTTTTCTCTGGTTGTTCATCAATGAGACCAGCACAATATCCTGAAGTGATCTACAATTATAGACAGCCATTAGTATCTGTGACCTATGAGTATGGTGAAATAGATATAGAAATCCCTATTGTATTTCCAGGATTAATACCTGAAGAACTGACATTTGAGGTTTTTGCCAAGGGAGACAGTGTTCATCCTTTATTAACGGTTAAGAATAAGGCTACTAATTTGATGAAAGTTTTTCTGCCTCAAGGAGTACTTGGTGTTGACACAAAAGATAATTTCATTAGAATAAAACCCCATCATCCTGATTTTGTTAGCTTGTCTGTACCGTTTTTTGGTATAGACTTTGGCAGCATTGTGCTAGACCCGGTGCACATAGTACAAGAACCATTAGATATTGCGGGTGTAGTCACAAACAGGCTTACAGATAGTACTCTTGCAGGGGTTGATGTATCTCTCTACTTAAAAGATGAACTTTTGCAGAAAGTGTACTCCAATGAGAAAGGACAATATGCCCTGACGCTTCCTGGAGAGTTCAAGGATCAGGAGCTGTTTAGAATTATTGCAGGTGAAAAATTAGTTTTTGCGCCATTTAGAAAAGATATCAATTTTAAAAAAAGTAAAGACTTGATTGTCAATATTGGTCTAGGTCCTAGTCAAGATCTGGCTGATTTAGGGAACCTGTATATCACAAACAAAAATAATGTGCACTTCAGAGATAAACCTCATATAGGTGGAACAACATTATTTTTACTTCCTGAGGGGGAACCTATTGCGGTAGAACAAGTCTCAAAAGGATTGTACTATGGTACAATCGAGATCTTAGTGTCTTCGGGGAAAAATGTAAAAATGAGTGGTTGGCTAGAAAGAGAAGATACGGATCTATTATTTTTTGAAAATATTTTTAAAGAGGAGAACGAAAATGACCAGGCTCTTTAAACTACTAATATTTATCATCTTATTCAGTGCACAAGTATTTCCTCAAAACATATCAAGGCTTCGAGCAAAAAAAGAAAGAGAAAAAAGTAAAAGATCCAAACTAAATGTAGAAGAAACAACAGAGGAAAGTACTGGCACTGATTCTTTAAGTGTAAATATTTTGGATGAAGAAAACCCTGATCTTTCCGATACAGAGATCGCTGACAGGACAAGTGTTGACTCCTTAGCGATAAAAAAAGAAATAAAACCGAAAATAGTCACCAAAAAAAATGTGGTAACTCCTAAGGTAAGCCTTTCGATCAATACGATTCCTGAAAATGTTGAGGTTAGCATAGACGGTAATATAATAGGCAGCACACCCATTGCTGGTAAAAAAATATCTGCAGGTGGTCATACCTTTGAGATTAAAAAAGAAGGCTATGCTCCGATCTCTTATGATTTAATTGTTAACCCCTCAAAATCAGTCAGCCTTGATTTTTTTATGAACCCGGTTTATGATGTAAAATTCAAGACGGATGAGGTGGGACTTATTTTTGAACTAAATAATACGCATCGTTGGACAGAGGATTTGATTGGCATGCAGCTTGAAGCGGGTGACCATCATCTTCGGGTCTATAAACTTGGTGAGATTATTGATGAACAGGTTATTGTAGCGGACCAGCCGCTTACTTTTCAATATTATCTTAATAAAGGTACAGTTGCTAACCCCACGAATTAACAATGAAATTTTCTTTAATTATATTTTTCTGGTTTGGATTACTGTTTGGTGGAAAGGACTCCCCGTCCATATTAATTCTAAACGAATTTGATTCCAGTATTAAGGATTTACAATTGTCCGAATATTTTCCCAATAAAAATTTTGTCGCGGGAGATGAAACTACTCCTTTTTTAAGCTCATTAGACAGTTTAAAAAATCCTGCTTCCGGGAGGATGCCACTTGTTCGATCTATGGGGAAAGATTTTGAAGTGGACTATATTTTATTTCATCAAATAGTCAATGATAGCTCTAGATTTTTACTTGAAGGCCAAATGTTTAACACAAAGTCTGGTGGTTTGATTCGGAGAAGGATCGTAGATATAACTAACTATTATAAAGGACAAATGAATGAGCTCAAGCTTTGGATAGGTGAAGTATTTAAAGAGATCGATAAAGATTGGGAGGAATACCGTGAGCTAATTCTATTTCAGGATCCTGAGGATATTGTACAAGATAAGACGCCCCAAGGGGCAATGGCGAGGTCTTTTATGGTACCAGGGTGGGGGCAGTTTTATTCAGACGAGTATAATTCTGGAGTAATGTTTTCTGGATTAGAGGCGACCCTGCTTACTGCAGTTCTAGTTAGTTATTTAAGCTATAATAAATCCGTAAAAGGACTTAGATCTTATACCAAGCTTTATGAAGAATCATCAGAACAGGTTAAGTTTGACAAATACCGAGCCCTTGCTGAGAATGAGTGGAAAAAGCATAAGGTGTATAACTCTGCTCTGATTTATAGCGGGATTACTGCTGGCTCATTGTGGGTTGTAAATGGTATCCACGCATACATTGTTGGCCCTCGCCCCAAAAAAGACATAATTCAAAAATGGGATATTGTCACTCCGAAACCTAACTAATACTAAAAAGTTGAATCGTTTTTCTTTATTCATTTTTTTTCTTCTATTTTTTTCTTCCGGTTGTACAATATATGATAAAGAGCTCGACAATCCGAATGACAATACTGCAAATGAAGAAATCGGAGTATATCCTCCCTCTGTAGTTTTTTTCCCAAAGCAGCAGACAAAAACAATGTCCGACTCCATTTCCTTAGGTGCGTACATCGTTTTTTCTGATACATCTACAATATCGTTTTCAGGAACTCACTTAAATATAGAGTTTGATGCGTCAATGCTAGAGGTTGATTCATTGGCCCCTGGTTGGATAGGTCCTGGGAGTATTACTGACTCAAATAAGACGACACCTCTTTTTACGTATAACGTGGGACAAGGGATGCTAGATATTTATGCCTATTACTTGAGCACTAGTGATGTTGCTGTTGACAGTTTAACCCATATCGCAGAAATATGGTTCAAGCCACTATCAGCTGGCGAGAGTACTGTTCAGTATGATACATCTCAGTGCCAGATCATTAAGTATGATGAATCAATTATCCCAATAAACGGATCTCGCGAAGCTTCTATCACTGTACAATGATACGTAAATATTTTTTTCTGACCTTAGCTATATTTTCTTCTGTCCTGCGTGCTGATATTTTATATACTGAAAACTTTGATGAGGATGGTATCTGGCCTGATGGGTGGACCCATGATGAATATATAGACCCTGATACTGGAGAAGAAACAACATCTAACTGGAGAGTAGATGACAGGTCTCAACCTACGTCAGAAGGTTTTACTCCACCTGCTGCAGTTTTTTGGTGGTCGCCAGCAGTACCTCTTCCAAGATATGATACAGAAACGTGGTATAGCCTATCGATGCAAAGTCCGGATATAGATGTCGGTGATAACGATGCCGTATTAGTTAAGTTTGATATATCTTTAGATTTTTACAATGCATCAGCCCATACAAATGGAATGATTATAGAGGCTAATGGCGGTAGCGGCTGGATCGAGATGCTAAAATATGAGATCGGCCCCGGAGCAGGTTTTGTGGAAATTAATTTTCGAACTGAATCATTTACAACAGATGTTGAAGGAGGAACTCTACAACTTCGTTGGACCGCTTATGGTACAGACAGTTTTTATATTGACGGATGGTTTGTTGATAATATCCGTGTGATCAGCTTACCCAAGCTATCATCTGTGCACATAGAATCAGACAATGCTACTGACAATCAGACTGCGATAGAAGGCGATGAGGTTACGCTTACGTTAACCAGTGAGGTAACTCTGGCTGGTCCACCTTATATTCAGGTAAATGGGAGTGAGACTGTTGTTATTCCACAAGGAAGTAATACATATACAGCAACGCATATTGTTAGTGATACCGATGATGATGGTCCGCTAACATTTTCAATAGATTTTACATCACTAGATGGTGGAATAGATGGGGCAACTGTTAATAATACTACAGACAATAGTAAGGTAATCATTGACAGGACACCACCACCACCTTTTACAGTTGGAGAAACTGTTACAACCTTAGGCGGTAACGTATTTGAGGGGAAATGGAACAGTACAAACACAAGCCTGGAGCTAGAGGTAAGTGTTCCTGAAGATTCTGCGGTAATTGAATTCAATTATTTTCAGGGGAATTCAATTTCTTTTGATGGATCAGATGACAGGGTAACGATACCCAGCAATTCCTTGTATCAGTTTTCTGATCAGTTTACGGTTGAGCTGTGGGTAAAGCCAAATAGCTATCAAGACTATGAGGGCGCCATTAGTTATGGAATGGATGCTGTTAATGATGCTGGATTTGCTATTGCCTATTTTGCAACTGGTTGGTGTTTTTATTTGAAAACTGTTGACAGTATACCAAATTGGCAATCAATGATTGCTGCATCTGCTCCAACAGCACAGTGGACGCATTTGGCCGGTACCTATGATGGCTCTAAAGCAAAATTATATCGAAATGGTATTTTAATGGATGAGCAAAATATGACAGGGAATATTGAATGGGATAATGTTGCAGACTTGTATATAGGATACTTTAATTCCCCCAGCTCCAATAAATATTTCGATGGTCAAATTGATGAGGTTCGCCTTTGGAATACCGTCCGAACAGGTCTTCAGATCAAGGGAAACAAGTCAATTACTCTTCAGGGTAATGAAACGGGGTTGGTTGGCTATTGGAGAGCAGATGAGCCTTTAGGCATTGCTCTGGGCGATATGACTGCAAACGATATCGATGGCACGCTTAATGGGGCAACTTTTGCAACTCTTAATTCACCAATCAATTTTTCTACTCCAGTATATGATAATACTGTGATCATTGGATCAAACTATCAGCTTAGAGCTAAAATGGGATCAAATGATTTTCAAGCGTTTGATGATCTGCAAGAGATTACGAATGATGATTTTGTAGCGACCACAAAAACAATATCTGGCGAGGCCAGCTCTTTTACAGGTGTAAATGGATATCAGCATAATGAGACAGCATTGTTATCAGCGCTGTTATATGATCAGTCGGGTAATTTTTCATTGGGTGACACAAGTGCGATGAGTTTAGAGATCGATCTTATTGCAAATGATCCCACCTCTGTTAGTATAACCTCGAACAACACAAACTCTTCCTATGCAAAAACGGGTGACATGGTTACAATAACCATGTCCTATGATGAAGATATAATTTCTACCTCGAGCTCAATAGAGAGTAATGCCGCTACAGATACAGACCTTGGCAGCGAACAGTTTAAGGCAGAGTATACGCTAACAGGCTCTGAGCCAGAAGGAGTACTTGATTTTGTAATAGATGCTACAGACTACATGGGAAATCCTGGAAGCTATA
>CAJWMI010000058.1 GCA_913043185.1 uncultured Fidelibacterota bacterium
ATAGCCCTCCTTCTTATATAAGGCTCAGCTATTTGAGTAACATTTATTGCTGAAAGGGTTCTTGTTTGGCAACCAATTTTTTCAAGTGAATCTTGAAGGGCAATAGCATTCATAATAGTAGCAAGCATCCCTAAATAATCACCAGTAACTCTGTCCATACCTCCAGCCGCCGCCGCTATACCTCGAAAGATATTCCCTGCACCAATGATAAGTCCTATATCAATATTGGCTTTATATACTAACTCTATTTGTTCAGCAAGATATGCTACTTTTTTAGGATCGATTCCAAAACCATATTTATTTGCAAGAACTTCTCCACTAAGTTTTAGAAGAACTCGATTAAATACGGGTTCTGACATATATAAAATTAAATCTGACCGTTGGAAAAGTCTGATTCGCCAACAGCGAAACGGGTATACCTGCTAACTGTAATATTTTCTCCAAGGGTTGCAATAGCTTCCGTCATTAGATCCATTACTTTTTTTTCTGAGTCTTTTATATAAGCTTGTTCCATTAGACAATTTTCTTGGAAAAATTTATTCATTCTTCCATCAACCATTTTTTCAATAATATTTTCAGGCTTACCTGATGCTTTTGCCTGATCAGCATATATTTCTTTTTCTCTAGAGATAATTGATTCAGGTATTGAGTTTCTGTCTAATGCTATAGGATTAGTTGCTGCAATTTGCATTGCTAGATTATGACTAAGTTTAACAAAACCATCCGTTTTTGCTACAAAATCCGTCTCGCAATTCAATTCGATCAAAACCCCAAGCCTACCACCAGCATGTATATAAGAATAGATTATTCCTTCTTTGGTATCTCGTGAACCTTTTTTCTCTGCCTTTGCAATACCTGTCTTTCTTAAATAATCTATCGCTTTTTCGATATTACCATCTGAATCATTTAATGCATTCTTACAGTCCATCATTCCAGCACCAGTCTTATCCCTTAATTCTTTTACAGTTTTTGCATTAATAATCATATTATACTATTCTTCTTCATCTTTAGCAGTAACGACTGACTGACTTAGTTCAGGACTAGAATCTGCCTCTGCTTCATTTTTTTTATCTTTAGAAGAACTTTTTATTTCTAATATTGCAGTGGCTATAGATCCTATCAACAACTGAATAGTTCTTAGAGAATCATCATTAGCAGGAATGGGGTAATTTATTTTATCCGGGTCAGTATTCGAATCAACAATCGCGACTACCGGTATACCCATGCTTGTTGCTTCGTTTATTGCTGTTTCTTCATACTGCCCATCTACCACCACAATGGCATCAGGGGGTTTTCTCATATCTTTAATACCGCGGTGCTGATCGGATAGTTTAACTCTCTCCCTATTAAGCATCTGAGTTTCTTTTTTTGTTAAATTTTCATATAGACTAGAGCCTTCTTTTTCAAGTGACTTTAATCTTTTTATGCTTTTTTTAATAGTTGTGAAGTTTGTGAGAGACCCTCCAAGCCATCGTTCTACAATATAAAACATTTCACAACGATCAGCTTCCTGCTGCACAATATCTTTGGCTTGTTTTTTTGTACCTACAAATAACACTTCTCCGTTTTTCTTAACAACACTCTGAATAAAATTTATGGCTTTATTAAAAGATATTAATGTTTCTTCAAGATTAATGATATGCACGCCATTTTTTTCCATCAAAATATATGGCTTATAGTTTGGATGCCATTTTCTGGTCACATGACCAAAGTGTGCTCCAGTATCTAATAAATCTTCAAATTTAATAAGTGCCATATTTTATAATTAACGTTTAGAAAATTGAAACTTTTTCCGTGCACCAGGTTGACCTGGTTTTTTTCGTTCTACTTTGCGTGAATCACGAGTAAGAAGTCCTTTAGATTTCAATAAAGGCCTATAATCTGGATTTGCATTTATGAGTGCTCTAGATATTCCAAGACGTATAGCTCCGGACTGCCCTGATAATCCTCCACCATTAACGTTAACATTTATGTCATATCCTTTGTCCTGCTCAACCGCAACTAGAGGCTGCTTTATGACAGTGACTAAACTTTCGCGAGGCATGTAAACGTTGACATTTATACCGTTAATGTTAATATTACCTTTTCCAGGTGCCATGAGTACAACACGAGCGATAGAACTTTTTCTTCTTCCAGTACCAATATATTTTACTTTTTCTGCCAAATTAAATCTCGAGAGTTTTTGGAGTTTGTGCACTATGAGGATGGTCAGAGCCAGCATATACTTTTAAATGTTTCAACATTCTCCTACCAAGCTTATTATGTGGTAACATACCTTTAACAGCTTTTTCGATTATACGTTCTGGATATGTCCTTCTCATTTGCGCAAGATTAGTCATCTTTACACCACCAACATATCCTGTATGCCTAAAGTAAGATTTTTTGTCTTCTTTATTTCCTGTGACCATAATTTTTTCTGCATTTATTACAACAACACAGTCCCCGTTGTCCATATGAGGAACAAAGTTAACCTTATGTTTACCCCTAATAATCTGAGCAACCTTGCTGGCTAATCTTCCAAGAATCTGGGATTCTGCATCTACAATCCACCATTCTTTATCTATTTCTGATATTTTTAACGTTTTAGTCTTCATTTGTAAAACATTCAAGCCGGTGAACTTATACTATTTGTAAAAAGATTTCAATCTTTATTCAAAGGACAACTAAAGGTTATGATATCTCTGAAATATAGCCTTTGGATATAGTGTATTTTATTTTTCCGACTAGTTTTTGGCCATAGAAAGGAGTATTGATCGATTTGGAAAAAACGTTTTTCTTATTAAATATCCATTTTTTATTAGGGTCAAACAATACTAACTCCGCTTCAGTGCCAACTTTTAATAAATCACAATTAAACCCCATTATTTTTCTTGGAGCAGTAGTTAATAGCTCAACAAAATTAATCAAACTCATTCCTTCGTTGTCTACTAATACTCTTTTTACAATTCCGAAGCATGACTCAAGACCAATCATACCAAAAGCCGCTAGATCAAATGTAGTCTCTTTATCATGCAAGGTATGTGGTGCATGATCTGTGGCTATGCAGTCTATTACTCCTTCCAAGATTCCTTTGATTATTGCTTTTCTCGATATATCATTTCTAATAGGAGGAGCAACCTTCAAGTTTGTGTCATAGTTAACTAAACTTTCATCATTAAAAAATAGATGATGTGGGGTTACTTCAGCCGTAATATTATTATTATTATTATTATTTTTCATAAGCTTTATATGTTCAACTGAAGTAGCTGTACTGACATGTGGAACATGTAATCTAGCGCCAGTCATTTCAGCAAGCTTAAGATCCCTATATACCATGGTTGACTCAGCCATATTAGGGTTACCAGGCAACCCAAGTCTGGTGGAAATTATTCCTTCATTCATTACACCATTGCACCGTAAACAGTCATCTTCTGCGTGATTAATAATCGGAACTCCCAGCATTGTAGAATATTCTAAAGCTTTGCGCATAACAAGTCCATTTTGGATTGGTAGCCCATCATCACTAAACGCTACTGCTCCCATTTCATTCATTAGTCCCATTTCACTGATCTCAATACCTTTCTGACCTTTTGTTACAGCGCCTATTGGATGAATATAGATTGGACAATCTTTTGACTTTTCAATAATATAGCTAACGGACTCAGGTGAGTCTATTGGAGGATTGGTGTTAGGCATAGTACAAACACGGGTAAACCCTCCTGCTAAAGCTGCTCTAGATCCAGACTCTAACGTTTCCTTATCCTCATTTCCTGGTTCTCTAAAATGAACATGTAGATCACAAAAGCCATGAGTAAGAGTTAACCCTTTACAGTCAATAGATTTTACATCGCTCGGAGATTCAAATATACCTTTATCAGCGATTTTCCCATTGACCAATAAAATATTTCCTTTTTTATTTGTTCTTTTTATTGGGTCTAATATATCCGCATTCTGGAACAATAATTTTTTTGGTAATTTATTAAACTTCACTTCAATTCTCCATCTTTTGCACCTAATAACAAATAAAGAATAGACATCCTGGATGCAACACCATTAAGAACCTGGTCTAATATTATGGCCTGATCGCTATCAGCTACTCCACTATCTATCTCTACTCCACGATTTATTGGACCAGGATGCATAATAACAATTTCTTTTTTATTTCTGTTAATTCTTTCTTCCGTAATTCCAAATAATTTTCTATACTCTCTTTCAGATGGAATTAGACCTATGCCCATTCTCTCTCTTTGTATTCTTAAAACATTAATCGCGTCTGCCCATTCTACGACCTCATCAATGTTATAATTGACTTTCACCCCTAGATCAGTAATCGTATCAGGGATTAAATTAGGAGGCCCACATAGAGTTACATTTGCTCCCATTGTTACTAAACCATAAATATTACTCCTAGCTACCCGGCTATGATCAATATCTCCAATAATGGCAACATTAAGATCTTTTATTTTCTCAAACTTTTCCTGCAGGCTCATTATATCTAGAATCGCTTGAGTTGGATGCTCATGCGCACCATCTCCGGCATTGATAACTATAGCATCAATAAATTCTGTTAAATGTTTTGGAGCTCCTGGAGCAGGATGTCTCATTACTACGGCATCAATTTTCATAGCCTCAATATTTTGCGCAGTATCCTTAAAACCTTCACCTTTTTTAAGGCTACTTGTAGAAGCTGAAAAATTAACTGTGTCTGCGCTCAGTCTTTTTTGGGCTAACTCAAAACTAATACGGGTTCTTGTTGAGTTTTCAAAAAATAAGTTAACAACTGTAACACCTTGTAATGAAGGCACCTTTTTGATAGGTCTGTCAAGGACTTCACGAAAATTAAATGCAGTATCAATAATATTCTGTATATCTTCTCTTGGAAAATTTTCTAATCCTAACAAATGTTTATGACTTAACATTTCCTATTTATTTTCTTTCACAAGGAATACACCTTCCTCGGCATCAGTTTCTTCTAAATGAACTTCAACATGCTCACCACTATGCGTTGGTATATTTTTCCCTACAAAGTCTGCCCTTATTGGCAATTCTCTGTGTCCTCTATCAATTAAAACAGCTAGCCTGACTATTGAGGGCCTTCCAAAACTGTTTATCTCATCAAGTGCAGCCCTGATTGTTCGACCAGAATAGAGTACATCATCGACCAAAATAACCACCTTATCATCAAGAGAAAAATGTATATCTGTGCCTCGAATTTCTGGCATTGATAGTCTCTCTCTAAAATCATCTCTGTGAAATGTTATGTCCAATGAGCCAATCGGAAGATTGATATTTGTTATATCAAATATAAGTTCCTTTATCCTATCTGCTATAGGTACGCCTCTATTATGTATCCCAAGAATTACAACATTACCAATATCGGTATGATTTTCAATTATTTCATGGCTAATTCGAATCAGTTTTTGGCTGATATCCTTCGAGTTCATTATTTGTATGTTGTTATTCATAATATTATAAAAAAACCTCCTGTCAGAGATACATTACTCATAAGGAGGTGTTCGTTATATCCTTACCAGTCTCTCTGTACCAGTTTAAAGGTTATTTACTGCGAAAGGTTACTAATAGATGATGAATTAATGAAGATATAAAAATGAAAATAAAGCGACTAAATAACACTATAAATATCGCAAATATATTTATGCACGTCAATCCCCTCTAGATTTGTCAGATCAACGAAAAGGTCAATCTTTTCTTTTTTAAACCACTTATCTTGACTTCTAGCATATTGTTTTGTCTTATTAACTACTGTTTCTATTAGAGTCTCTTTATCCATTTTATCATTTATATATTCTATAACCTGCTTATATCCAATTGAATCTAAAGCAGGCATTTTCAATTTTTTCTCTTTTTGAAGTGATAACAAGTAATCAACTTCATCTATCCAGCCCATCTTAAACATGTGATTTGTACGTTCATTGATTTTATTTATGTGAACGCTTTTGTCTAATGATAAATACACTGTATAAAGCTCTAATAATCGAGATTGATTCATCTTTTGATTTTTGAAATGTTTTGTAGGTGGAAACCCCGTTAGCTCAAATATTTCCAATGCTCTAATCAATCGTTTTTTATTATTAATATGAACTATTTTAGCATACTCAGGGTCAATTGATTGTAGTCTTAACATTAGAGACATTGAATCTTCTTTATATTTATTCTCTAATTCTTTTCTTAATCCAGCATCTGTATAACTTTCAGAAAAAATCCCTTTTGTAATTGCTCTAAAATATAAACCAGCACCACCACAAATTATCGGCACTTTCCCTCTTTCCTTTATATCATTAATTTTTTTAATTATCATTTTAGCGTACTTACCTGCAGATATAGGCTCCCATGGTTGTTTGCAACCAATCAGATGATGATTTATACTTCTCATATCATCATAGGTAGGCTGAGCCGTTCCAATATTCATATATTTATATATCTGTCGTGAGTCTAGTCCAATAATTTCTCCATTTATATTTTCAGCAATTTTTACTGTTAAATCTGTTTTCCCTACAGCAGTCGGTCCAATGATTGTTAATATTTTTTTCATATATAATAATATTCTCTATGAATTAGAAATTAATTAACAAATAATTAGTCTCATAATTAAGATAATATTTATAACATTATGAGTATCATTATTTATATTTTCTATCAAGTTATACTCAAAATTACATAGGGCTCAGTTTTGTCATACTTAATAAAAATTTCATCTCTTTTTTTAGTTCTCTTATATATTACTACTATTGATGCTTGCCAAAAGAATCAAAATCCATTGATTATTATGGACACTCCTCTTGGTGAGATTACTGCAGAGCTTTATCCTGAAAATGCACCAATAACAGTAGCTAATTTTTTATCGTACATAAAGCAAAACAGATATGAAGATTGCCATTTCTATAGAGTTGTACATCTAGAAAATCAGCCTGAAAATAAAATACGTATTGAAGTAATCCAAGGAGGCCTTGGTTTTGATAAACACCCATTGGAGCTCAAACCCATAGAACACGAAACAACAGATAAGTCTGGAATTACTCATAAAAATGGGACTATTTCTATGGCCAGGCTAGAACCTGGAACTGCTAGTTCTGAATTTTTTATCTGTATAAACGATCAGCCGGAATTGGATTATGGTGGAAATCGGAATCCAGATGGACAAGGTTTCGCTGCATTTGGACAAGTGTTAGAAGGCTTAGATATTTTAGAAAAAATCCAAAACTTGAATAGTAAAAATCAAATTTTAGATAAGATTGTGCCTATTCAGATTAAACTTCCAGATTAAATATGCTTAGTATAATTATTTTTCGTCATGGGAAGTCAGATTGGGATGCCATTTATGATATGGATCACAATAGGCCACTATCAAAAAGAGGATATAAAGCAGCAAAAATAATGGGTCGATATTTAAATAAGATAGATCAGATTCCTGATAAAGTTATATCATCTTCTGCGACCAGAGCTAAAGACACTGCTGGTATTGCAATCAGACACGGTAAATGGTCCTCAAAGCTATCTATTGAGTCAAACATATATGGTGGATCATCTGAAACACTTTTAGATATAATACACCACCTTGACAAAAATATTAAATCTGTTTGTTTAGTTGGGCATGAGCCAACCTGCTCAAGTTTTATTTCATTGTGCACTTTTCATAGCCAAAGATTTACCACGGCGTCGATGGCAAAAATAAATTTTAGGGTTGATAAATGGAATGAAATAGAATTTGGAAAAGGTAGCCTTGAGTGGATTAAATCACCAAAAGAAATAATCTAAATTCTCTCAAATCTTTTGTCTAGCTCATCTAATGACAACTGAATGATTATTGGTCTTCCATGAGGGCAGTAATAAGGGTGCTCTGTAGAAAAAAGACGATTGATCAGTATTACCATCTCATCATTTACCATTAAATCTCCAGCCTTCACTGCTGCTTTACATGCAAATGAAGCAGCCAGTGCTTCCTTGTAAGAGCTGTATGTTTTTCTCGTACTAATAAACTCATCTATAATCTCTTTAATAATCCTCTTTTCATCACCCCAACTGATATCCGCAGGCGTTGCCTCTACAATTATTCTAGAGTTATCACCCTCTCTTATCTTAAAACCAATTTGTTTTAAATATGGAAATATTTCTAAAAGGATATCATACTCATCTTTTGCAAACTCAATTTCTTCTGGAAACAATAAAGTCTGTGAAGACATGGTTTTTGATTCAAAAGCTAACAAACACTCCTCATAAAGCACCCTCTCATGTGCGACATGCTGATCAATAACCACAAGACCACTATTAATCTCTGATATTATATATTTTCTATGAACCTGCCAGATTTTTTCTATGTTAAGACCTTCATTTGCACTATCAGCAGATACTAGATTGGAAGCATATGTCTTTGCCCTATCAATTTTTTCTATGTTAGAAATAGAAGAAACAGTTTGATCTCCAGAATTAAAATTAAATGCTGACTGCTCAGGAATATTTTGAAAAAATGAACTGGACTCTGAGCTTATTTTCTGAAAATTAGGAATAGTGTTTAATATTTCTGATAGAGAGTCGATAGAACCTGATTTTAAAACATGGTATACCCTCCACTCATCATGAAATCTTACCTCCGTCTTCATTGGGTGTACATTTACATCTACCTGCTCGAAAGGAATTTGAATATTTATTACAAAAAAAGGGTATTCTCCTCTTTTAACCAATGATTGGTAAGCAGAATAAACAGCAGAATTAAGTAGTCTATCTTTAATATACCTACCATTCATAAAAATAAATTGTTCTCCAAAACGTTTTCGGATAAGATTTAAATTTCCTATGTAACCAGAAAAAGTGTAATCAGCCTTAGATATATCTATTGGTATGAGGTTTTCTTTATAAGTGTTGTCAAACAGAGAGCCTATTCTTTCACTAAGATCTTCTGGAAATAGTTCAATAACTTTTTTCCCATCCACTGTTAGGCGAAACCCTAGATTTGGCCTTGATAGTCCAAATCTTCTTACCATATCTATTATTTTCCTGGTTTCTGTTCTAGGAGTTTTAAGGAACTTTTTCCTTGCAGGAGTATTATAAAATAAATCTCTGATCGTGACCTGTGTACCATCAATATCAGCAGCAGGAGCTAATTCCCCTAATTCACCATTAAATATAGAAATTTCGGCACCATCATCTGATCCATTGCTTGAAACAATTGAAAGATGAGCAACTGAAGCGATACTTGCTAATGCTTCACCTCTAAAACCTAGAGTACTAATTGTAAATAAGTCCTTTAATTTTGATATCTTACTTGTGTGAAAACGTTTTATTGATAGAGGTAATTGGTCTTTAGGAATGCCTATCCCATCATCTCTAACCTGAATTAATTGATGCCCTCCCTGCTCAATAACTATCTCAATCTGCTTAGAGCCAGCGTCCAAACTGTTTTCAAGTAATTCTTTTACGACTGAGGCAGGTCTCTCTACTACTTCGCCTGCGGAGATCTTATTTTGTAAATCTTCAGATAGAAGATGAATATCCATATCGGTAAGTCTAGCTAATTATTTTTTTTGTATTATTAAATGCTTTTTTATAGAGATCATTCGCTTCATCATTAAGCGAGTCTATTTTATGCTGAATATCTGCATAATATTCATCAATATTTTCTAATCCTGATATATTAATCATTACATTCATACATCCACCTCGAACACCTGCTAAACCAACTTCTGAAGCTACTTCAGCATCAGTAACAGAATTAGGATTTCCATACTCAATAAGATCAACCGATAATTTTATAACCTCTAAAGAAAGCGTAGCGGTCTCTAGAGGTATTTCTATTGCATACTTATTCGCTTGGAATAATTTATTATCTTTATGCTCTTTTTGTTCTGATGTTTTATCAGGAAGTCGATTGGCTTCTAAAATAGCATTAAACGCTTGAGTGTCCTCGTCAACAAGATGAATTAACCTTGCCTTTAAATCTTGAGCAGCTAGACCAATTTCATTCATCTTTTTTCTTGATCCAATATAATCTTTCTTTTCATGAGTTAATGAAGCTACCATTGATACAAGAGCAGCGCCAAGAGAACCGGCAATGGCTGATACACTGCCTCCCCCAGGAGCAGGACTGCTATCAGATATTAAGTCCATTAAATCTTTTCCGCTAAGATCCATCAAACCAATGTCATTGTCATCTATTGAATTCTCGATGATTTTTTCATTTGGGTCAAACTCACTAACATCATCAAGCCCAAGAGATTGGACAGCACATTCTATAATATCTTTCTCTGGTACACCTATTGTATGATTTTGTTTAGCCAAATAATGTTTTCCTGCTAATAGTATTGCATCCATTGGTATAAGACCTACCAATTCACTGCCCGTTACTCTGACTCCCCGCTCTTCTGCTAGTTTACATACTGTATCAAAAACATCATGAATAGATGAAACTTTATAGTTAATAAAATTAATTGAAATTTGAGCCCTATTGTATTCACTAACATACCAGCCAATTGCTTTAACATCCTTAAACATACCTGGAACCTTTACCGGTGATCCATCCTTATTACGTACTATTTCTCCATCTAAAAGATTTGATGATTTTGGGTTTTTAATTCTTTTACTTCTTCCTAGTTCTCTTATCTCAAAAGCAATATCAGTAGCAAGACGTTTATCTTTTGTATTTAGATTAATATTATATGCAATTAAAAATTCTCGGCAACCTATCACTGTAGCACCTGAAAAAGCATTAAACACCGTGGGCCCAAAATCTGGTTTCCATTGTTTATCATTTAACTTTTTCTTAAGGCCTTCATATTCTCCATCCCTAATCACGGCAAGGTTTTTTCTGTCTGCATTTTTTGCAGAATTTTCATATAAATAGACTGGTATTTTTAATTGAGTTCCAACTCTTTCTGCCAATTGATATGAATATTTTACACACTCATCCATCGTTATACCTTTTATCGGGATTAAAGGACAAACATCTGTAGCGCCAATTCTTGGATGAGTACCAGTATGGGAAGACATATCTATTAACTGAGAGGCCTCTTTAATTCCTTCAAATGCAGCATCTATCACTGAATCTGGCTTACCAACAAATGTTACTACTGTCCTGTTGGTATCCTTACCAGAGTCGATATCAAGAATAGT
>CAJWMI010000059.1 GCA_913043185.1 uncultured Fidelibacterota bacterium
GCCCGTAAAAATCGGTGAATCAATTAATGTAAATCCATTATCATCAAAATAATCACGGATAGCCTTAACAATTTGATGCCGGACTCTCATAATAGAGTTTTGCCTTTTTGACCTTAACCACAGATGTCTGTTTGACATTAAAAAATCAGTTCCATGATCTTTTTTTGATATTGGATATTCATCGGTCGTATGATTAACCACACTGACTTGTTTGACACCTAACTCATACCCACCTACTGCACGTGGCTCTTTTTTTACTCGACCTGTTACAATAACTGAATCTTCCTGATTTAGTTGCTGCTCAAGACTGAACGTTTCGGAATCGCACTCACCATCAACAATAACACATTGCAATAACCCTGTACCATCTCTAAGTATCAAGAACCAAATTTTACCTACACTGCGTCTATTGTATACCCAGCCTTTAATCTCCACATCCTGATCGACATATTGGTCTAATTTTTTTATTGTAACAGCTTTCATTTATTTTTTCCTCTCTACCATGTAGTCATAATATCATTTATTATATCTTCTGCTATCTTTTGTACTGCAACTTTTGAAGCAAATAATCTTGGTTCCCCAAACTCATTATCATCTTCAGAATCAATTTTGCCATCGTTATCATTATCAATTCCATCTGAACTTATATCACCGCTCAATCCATAAGCTCCCCAGCCAGAGTAATTACCCTTTAATATTGTTTTTTCATTCTTGTTATCATACCATTCAATGTTAACATCAATTTTATAACGATACTCAGACACAGATTCATTTTTATTATATGTGTAGGGTCCATCAGTCACTTTTTTCACTGTACCACGCAAGATAGAGTCAGCATTATCATCAATTACTTTCAGGATACCCTCGTCATTGAACCTACTTTGTATTCCATCTGAAATACTCTCTGCGATACCAAATTCAGCTGTTTCATTTTCAACCATTGGTATAGAAATAGTTTTTATATGTGGAGGTAATGAACCCGATAAAGAATAAAAACCACAAGAATAAGCTGTAAGTAATATCAATAGAATTGATATATTGATTTTGATTCGGTCTATCATCTATTATTCCGCTTAATTTTTGGCTCTAAGTTATAGTCCTCAATCTTTCTATATAGAGTTCTCTCGCTAATGCCCAAAGATCTAGCCGTTTTTCTTCTGTTATTATTGTAAAACCGTAGTGTTCTAATGATTGCCTCTTTCTCTAGATTTTTCATGAGTATTTCGCCTATTGCATCATCCCGGATTAAAGGCTGACCATCCTCTGTAATCTCCATGCTAGAATCTGGTATTGGGCTAATTACCTTCATGTTATCATTTGAGATTGTTGGGTTGACTTCTAACATATTATTCTCTTTGTCACCTGCTAGCAAATTTCTTATAAGTTCTGTATCCTGTCTTAATAGAAATAGTTGCCTAAGAATTATATCTATCTCCGCTTGTTCAGATGATCTATTTATTGCAATTGGTAATTGGAAGTTGTCAGAGACTGAATCCAATAACACATCATTTAGCTCACGATTGACCATATCCACTGTAATACGTTCACCCTTTTCCAGAACCATAATTTTTTCGACAAAATTCTTTAGTTCTCTAATATTTCCAGGCCAGTCATATTGTTTCATTACTCGTATTGCATCTGGCATAAAACCTCTGTACAAAATTTCATTTGATCTAGTAAACTCCAATGCAAATCTTTCGACCAGTGGATTAATATCTTCAACTCTATCTCTTAATGAGGGGACATGAATCATTACCGTTTTAAGACGATAATAAAGGTCTTGTCGAAATTGATCCTTTTTAACCAATTCTGCTAAATTTTTATTTGTGGCTGCTAAAACACGGACATCAGTGTATCTGACTTTAGACTCACCAACTCTCATATATTCCCCAGTTTCTAAGACCCTCAATAACTTAACCTGAGTCCCTAAAGGAGCCTCTCCTATTTCATCTAAAAAAATTGTTCCCTTGTTGGCCTGCTCGAAATATCCTTTTCTATCCTCAGTCGCACCAGTAAAAGAACCTTTTTTATGACCAAATAGTTCGCTCTCTATTATACCCTCAGGTATGGCACCACAATTAACAGTTACCATCGGAATATTAGAGCGTTTGCTGTGTTTATGAACTGCGCGAGCCATGACCTCTTTACCAGTACCTGATTCACCAGTTATAAGCAATGAAATATCTACAGGGGCAACTTGTGCAATCATCCCAAGAACCTCTACTATTTTCTCAGAAGTACCAATAATGCCAGATTGTTTCTGCAAACGTTGTATATCTATTTTCATTAAACTACTCCTATATGATTATTGATTGTAGATATTCCATGTTGAATTAATAATTGTATATAGATCAGAATATTTTGGCCTCCAATCGATAAGCTCTTTTGCATTGTCTGACCCTGCGATTACAGTACCAGGGTCACCATCTCTTCTAATTGTAAACTTGTAATCTATATCTTTGTTACTGACATTGTTTGCCATGCTAATGATATCAAGTACGGAGTGCCCTTCTCCGGTACCTAGGTTAATTACTAAATCTTTTTTATGTTTAAATAAATAATCAAGAGCCATCAGATGTCCATGGGCTAAGTCACTTACATGGATATAATCACGAATACCAGTACCATCTTTCGTAGAATAATCGTTACCATATACACTTAGATTTTTTCGATCTCCCGATGCTACTTCCATAACGATTGGTATCAAATTTTGAGGGTTAGACTCTTTGCCATTTATTCTTTGGTTTATATCATACCCTGCAGCATTAAAATAACGAAGTGATGCATATTTTAATCCTTTTAGTTTGCTGAACCAATGCAGATTATTTTCAATAACAAGTTTAGTATATCCATAGTAATTAATTGGTACTAAAGGATGTGACTCATCAATGGGATTATACTCCGGATTACCATAAACAGCTGCGCTTGAAGAAAAGATGAATTTATCTATACCATTCATGACACAAGACTTTATAAGATTGATTCCACCGATAATATTATTCTTTGCATATTTTGAAGGGTCAGTCATTGACTCTCCAGCGGCTTTATACGCAGCTAAATGAATCACCCCATCAAATTGACTAGATCTCATCACTCTTGATAAATCATCTTCAGACAAGGTAGAACCCTCAATAAAATTAGCTGACTCATGAATATTATTTTTATGACCACTTGATAAATCGTCAAAAACGGTAACCTCATAACCATGCTTAATAGCCTCTAGTGTAACATGAGAGCCAATATATCCAGCACCTCCTACTACCAGTATTTTCATAAAACCACCGATTCTAGATTTTTCTCTATGTTTTCTATTTCATCTCGGATTTTTGCAGCTTTTTCGAACTCTAATCTTTCAGCAGATTCTATCATTTCTTTTCTCAGATCTAGTAATATCATTTCTCTTTCATCCTTCGTCATACCCTTAAAATTAATCTCATCTGGACTAGAAAAAGATTCTTCTTCTGCAGAGTTGGCAACTGAGGTTGAAAGCATAATCTCATCAATAGATTTCCTTATACTCTGGGGAATTATATTATTTTCATGATTGTATTGATTTTGCAACTCCCTTCTTTTTAACGTTTCGTTAATGAGATTCTGCATTGCATCAGTTATTTTATCCCCATACAAGATAACCGTCCCATCTACATTTCTTGCTGCCCTTCCAGCAACTTGTAGTAAACTACTTTTTGACCGCAAAAATCCTTCTTTATCAGCATCAATAACAGCAACCAAACTCACTTCAGGAAGATCTAGGCCCTCCCTCAATAGATTAATACCAACTAATACATCAAAACTACCTATTCTTAAATCTCTTAAAATTTTTACACGTTCTAAACTATTTATATCAGAATGAAGATAACGCACTCTAATATTCAGGCCACTTAAATAGTCAGTTAAATCCTCGGCCATACGTTTCGTTAATGTTGTAACCAATACCCGTTCCTGAACCTTTGTTCTTTTTCTTATTTCTCCTATTAGATCATCGATCTGACCTTTAGTATTTCGAACCTCGACAATAGGATCAAGCAGGCCTGTTGGCCTTAATAATTGTTCAACTACAACGCCATCGCAAAACTCTAGCTCTGTATCAGATGGAGTTGCAGAAACAAAGAGAAGTTGATTCTGTGCCTCTATAAACTCTTCATATTGTAAGGGTCTGTTATCAAGTGCACTCGGAAGCCTAAAACCATGATCAACAAGTGAAGTCTTCCTCGATCGATCACCATTATACATGGCCCTTATTTGAGGCAGGGTAACGTGAGATTCATCTAAAATTGTTAAATAATTATCTGGAAAAAAATCAATCAAAGTAAAAGGCTTCTCTCCTTTTTTCCTATCGGCAAAAAACCTCGAATAATTTTCTATTCCTGAACAATAACCAAGCTCTATCATCATCTCAATATCAAAATTAGTGCGTTGTTCTAAACGTTGTGCTTCTAGTAGTTTATTCTTTGACCGTAAAAAATCAAGCCTCTCACTAAGCTCATCTCTAATTTTGTCAATTACTTCTAGGGTTTTTTCTTTATCTGCGATAAAATGTTTTGCTGGAAAAATAACACAAGAATTAAGGTCTTCATGGATCTCTCCAGTAAGATAATCGAATTTAGATATTTTCTCTACCTCCGTTCCAAAAAGTTCTATCCTGATACAAAGATCTTCATAGGCAGGAAAAATTTCAATGATATCTCCGAGTACGCGAATGTTTCCTCTTTCTAAGACCTGATCATTCCTGGAATAGTGTATGTGCACAAGATTAGACAAAAGTTTCCTCCTGTCTAAAGATTCACCAACGGTTATTTTAACCGATCCTTTAATATATTCATCAGGCGCACCTAAACCATAAATACAGGACACTGATGATACAACAATAACATCTTTTCTTGCCATTAGAGAGCTAGTGGTCTTTAACCTTAGCTTATCAATCTCATCATTAATAGATGCGTCTTTTTCTATGTACGTATCGGTAACAGGTAAGTATGCCTCAGGCTGGTAGTAATCGTAATAACTAATAAAATATTCGACAGCATTATTAGGGAATAATTGTTTTAATTCACCATACAGCTGAGCGGCTAACGTTTTATTGTGAGACATTACAAGTGTTGGTCTCTGCAGAGATTCAATCACATTGGCCATGGTAAATGTTTTACCTGAACCTGTTACGCCTAACAGAGTTGTGAAATCATCACCATTACTGATTGATTTAGTAATCTCAGCGATTGCTGCGGGCTGGTCTCCCTTAGGCTTAAAGTTAGAGACAATATTAAAATCTGCCATAATGGCTAATTTACATACTTTATAAGAGAATCGTCAATGGCAGACTTTATAATTATTTATCAATCAAATATAATATTTAGCTATTTCGCTATGCGTTTTGAAATCTTAATGATTTCTTTGCTTAGCTTTATAGGAACTCCAATCTTTCTAGAAATATCATCAGGTGACTGGCAAGCTAATTCTTCTGAACCATTAAACTCGATAAATAGTTTTTCTATAGTTTTGGCTCCTATACCCTTTATTTTTAATAAAGGAGATTCCAACATCGCCCTGCTTCTTTTGTCACGCTGAAAAGATACAGCAAATCGATGAGCCTCATCCCTTACCCTTCTGAGAAGTATTAAACCTAAAGAATCTTTGTGGATTACTTGTGCATCAGGATTACCAGGGACAAAAACTTCTTCAAGCCTTTTTGCTAAACCAACCACCGGAATATAATCCAGACCAAGATCTCTTAAAGCAGATGTCGCCATATTCAACTGTCCTTTTCCACCATCAATTAATATTAAATCAGGGAATGATGAGTTTTCATTTTTTAAACGATCATACCGTCTATATACGACCTCTCGAATAGATGCAAAATCATCAATCATGTTTACCAACTTAATATCATATTTTCTATAATTAGTCTTCCGCGGTTTACCATTAATAAATGAGACCATTGAAGCAACAGTATTTGTTCCACCTAAGTGAGACACATCAAAAGCTTCAATATTTTTTGGTGAAACCTGCAGGTTTAAATCATCTTTCAACTGAATTAAAGTTTTGGGAATATGTTCTTTATATTTTTTTCTTTTTATTATCCACTCATTAAGTAGCAACTCAGCATTTTTGAGGGTAATACGAAGCTCTCTAGCTTTTTCACCTATTTTGGGGTATTCAAATCTGACTTTAGCCCCTTTTTCCGTGCACAACCAAGATAACAAATTATTATGATTATCAGGCTTTTTAGGTAAGGATATGAAAGAGGGAATTAGATTACTACCCATATAGAAACGAGTGATGACGGTTTTAAAAGTATCCGATTCTGAACCGAATAGATTTTGTAATGATATTTTTTCTCTACTGTAAATAAAACCATTTCTTATTCTTATAATTACCATGATCCCGATATCATTTTTACTTGCCAGAGCAAAAATATCTCGATCTTCAAGCATTACTCTAGTCTGACTTTTTCGAGAGCTAAATCCCTGCACAGCATTTAGCTGATCTCTATATTTAGCTGCATCTTCGTATAACATATTTTTTGAGGCATGCTTCATTTTTGATTCTACATATCTTTCTATTTTATTTGTATCACCTTTCATAAAAGAGGCCACATGATTTATCATTTCCCTATATTCTTTTTCAGATACTAAACCTTCGCAAGGGCCTTCACATCGTTTTATATGATAGTCTAAACAAAGCGTCACCTTTTTTTCCATGATTATTCTATCATCTAGGTAATAGCTACAGCTTCTAATTGGAAATACTTTGTGTAAAACCTTGAGTATTTTCCGAAGACGATGGGCATCAGTAAACGGCCCAAAATATTTTGAATCATCTTTGTTGACCTTTCTTGTAAGCAGTACCTGTGGAAAAGGTTCTTTTGTAATTTGAATATAAGGATATGATTTATCATCTTTCATTAGCACATTATATCTTGGCCTATACTCTTTAATCAGATTGGCCTCAGTAAGAAGCGCCTCTACCTCATTCTCTACAACGATCCATTCCAGATTATGAGCATTTTTCATCATGGTTATCGTTTTTGATGACTGGTTATTTAGGTTTTGGAAATAGGATCGCACCCTGGCCCTAAGGTTTTTCGCCTTACCGATGTAAATTATTTTATTATCTTTATTTTTAAACTGGTAGACACCGGGTAGGACTGGCAAAGATTTTAATTGGTCATGATTAATATCCATTATACTGCCAAAGCTATAGAAGGTTATTAAAAGTAATTATTATATAGGCTTTTCTGCTAATTCAACTAGGACACCGCCAGTAAACTTAGGGTGGATAAATACAATTTTATATCCCTCAGCGCCTTTAGTTGGGTTCTCATTTATTGTTTGAATTTTTGAATCTTTAAGTTCTTTTATTGCTATATTTATATCTTCTACCTCAAGACATATATGATGTATTCCAGGACCTCTTTTGTGTAAAAATTTTCGTATAGGAGAATATTCCTCTAATGAATCAAGTAGCTCTATTTTACCTTTTCCAGTGTCAAATATTTTAGTATTAACACCTTCTGATTCAACCTTTTCAGTGTGAGTGTGTGCAATACGAAGAATATCTCCCCAGAATGAAGAAGTTTCTTCTAAGTCATCGACTGCTATACCTACATGCTCTATTCCAATAATTTTCATATCTATAATAGTCCCTTTCTTTGATTAACCAATGACAGACCCATACCAATATTCTTAGATGATAGCTTCAGCCTCCCATCAATAACCTCCACACCTTTATATGGGTCATTATTAATTAATAGATTCCCATCTAGGTCAACAGCATCTACCTCACTAGCTAGTTGGGCAGCTGCTGTTATGCCGACCGAGGATTCTATCATGCACCCGAGCATTATCTTCATGTTTAATCGTTTTGCAATCTTAATCATCACTAGGGCTTCATCAATCCCACCGCACTTCATTAACTTGATATTAATCCCATCGAAAACACCTGCTATTTTTGATATATCGGCTGAAACAATACTGTTTTCGTCAGCGTATAGTGGTAAAGGCGATATTTCTCTTAATAATGCCGTATCATTAAGCCTGTCAGCGGGAAACGGCTGTTCTATAAACTCAACATTCCTTTCAGCAAGCCAATATGACATTTCTTTTGCCGTATTAAGGGCCCAGCCCTCGTTCGCATCAACACGGATAAGCTTATCGGTTTTTAGACGAATTTGACGAATTATTTCTTTGTCATCTTTTGGAGTTCCGAGTTTCACTTTTAATATGCTATATGGTAATGATAATTCTATTTTTTCATCAAGCTCTTTCATATCCCCAATTGCTATCGTATAACTGGTCTTTGGTAGAGTTCTAACATCGAACTCTAGTATATCATATACCGCCTTATTTTCTTTTTGGCCATACCAATCCCAAATAGCCATATTTGCAGCCGCTTCCAAGGAGCTGACTCCCATCAGCTGAGGCTTAATGTGCGCCCATATTTCATTCCTTTTTGTATATTCTTCTGGTAATGAAATACCCTTTCTAAGAATGGAAAGTATTTTATCGATAGACTCATTGTACCTCTTTGAGGGCGCTGCCTCGCCCCTACCAATAATATCTCCATCAACAAGATAGAAATACAATATATCATAATAATCATACGAACTTCGGGAGATACCAAAAGAATGATGGAGTTTTATTCTATATGTAGAAAACTTAATATTCATTATTCTATTGCTTCTTTTATTGTATCTATAAAATCAGAGTCTCCAAACCTAATTAAATCTGTAGTCGGCAATTCATACTTTGTTTTATAATAACTAACCTGTTCAATAGCCTCTTCCTCACTCAGTGCAAATGTCAGTAGATTAATTCCTAAGAATCTAGTCTCTCTAAATGGCGCCATTAAATCTATATGGATATTCATAAAATTACCTAAGTCAGGTATCACATGGCCCATGACATCTTTATCTCTATCTACATCATGTGTAAGCACCAGATAGTCTGGCATGCAACCATGCAAAAGGCCTAAGGTTACGCCAGAATACGCATAATTTGTTATTGAACCTTGCCCCTCAACCACTACTAAGTCAGTATCACTTTTGATATGTTTATCAATTAAATATTCAACCTCTCCAGCCATAAAATCAGCGACAACCGCGTCAATCGCGACACCTTTTGAAAGTAAGATACCTGTTTGCCCTGTTCCTATGAATTCAATGTTTTTATTACAAGCAGATAATCTTTCTTTTATCTCCCATGCAGTAGTCATCTTACCGGTATCACAATCGCTACCCACAACCAATAAAACAGGTACACTCCGATTTTTCCAAGTTCCTTCTGGAAAATGAGGTGGTGCAGGAGGTTTTCGCAAGTCTATAATTTTTGCTTTATTCTTTTTTGCAATATTTAACAACTCTTTATCTGTTGACAAAAAATCGTGCATCCCGCTTATAACATCCACACCAAAACTTAGTGCAGAAATCAATTCGGATTTCATTTCTTCAGTGATCTTTCCTGCTTGCGGAGCGTTTCCGATAACTAGAGTATCTGGTTTATATTGCTTAGACTCATTGAATGATGATACTACAGGAATTTTCCCACCGACCCCGATTACATCTTGAGAGTATAAGCCCTTTTTACTCGGATCAATAACAGCTACAACCTCACTCGTTCTATAG
The DNA here is from genome assembly GCA_913043185.1 of uncultured Fidelibacterota bacterium. Next base: position 9,620 of record CAJWMI010000059.1, read on the forward strand.
CGGATCAGCATGTTGCCTGTCTTATTTTCTATATAGTCAAACGAGTCTATAGATAGGATAACATAACGGGCCATAGTCGGTTAATACTTTGGAGGCCTCTTTTCTACAAAGGAAGTCAGACCTTCGGTTGTTTCTTCCGTCTCAAATAATTCTGAGAAAGTTTTTGCCTCACTAGATAAACCATCAGTTAATTCAGTGCCTGATGAAAGATTGATCAGTTTGATAGACTCTGAAATGGCGTTTGGACTATTCTTTATAATTAATTGAGCGATATCAACACAAGTATTGATCAATTCTTCTTTTGAAACCACTCTATTAACTAATCCTATTTCGAGCGCCTCTTGAGCATCGATATTTCTTCCTGTTATTATTAGTTCATTTGCCAAACCTTTACCAATTATTCTTGGTAATCTTTGTGTTCCGCCCCAGCCAGGTAGCAGACCAATCTTAACTTCAGGCTGGGCAAATACAGCGTTATCGCTGGCAACCCGAATATGGCATGCCAGAGCAATCTCAGATCCACCGCCAAGCGCAAAACCATTAACAGCAGCGATTACAGGCTTATCCGAGTTTTCTATAGTATTGGCTAGTTTATGTCCAAGATTTGCAAATTCATAGGCCTCACTTTTATTCATTTTTTGCATTAGTTTAATATCCGCGCCAGCTATGAATGCTTTTTCACCTGAACCAGTAATAATTATTACTCTTATATCTCCCTCTGATAGCAGTCCTTCTATTTTACTAATAAACTCAATGACAACATCTTTATTCATTGCGTTCAATGATTCTGGTCTGTTTACAGTTACAATCCCAATTTTATTATTTTTTGCTATTTTTATTTTCATATCATTTTATTTCCAAAATATTCTACTAAATAATACGATCACAGTAAAAATTTCCAATCTTCCTAAAAGCATACAAAATGTTAACATCCATTTGCCTACAGGATGAAGTAATGCATAATTATCCGTTGGACCAAATACACCAAATGCGGGTCCTATATTGCCTATAGCTGAAGCGGCTGCACCAACCGCAGATTGAAAATCTAAATTAAACACAGATAACAAAAGGGCAGTTAAAACAAATATTGATAGATATATTAAAGAGAAACCTAGAGTATTTCGAACGATTTCATCGCTAATAGTTCTATTTCCAATTTTAATAGGTATAATTGCACGTGCATGCAGCATTCTACGTGTTTCAGTTTTAGCATGTTTAATTAATAGAATAATTCTGGCTATCTTCATTCCACCGCTAGTTGACCCACCCATTGCACCAAAAAACATCAAAATTAAAAGTATATGCTGACTCAAATAGGGCCAGAGTTCATAATTTGCATTTGAATAACCTGTACCTGTAAGTATAG
>CAJWMI010000060.1 GCA_913043185.1 uncultured Fidelibacterota bacterium
GTTTTTAGTTTTCCAATTTTATGTCCACGTGATTCAATAATTTCTTTTGATTGTGTTGCAGCTATTGCAGAACATAATGCAAGTTTATTTTCTTTTTTATTTAATTTCTTAAAAATTACTTTTTGCACTTTGGGTGGATGAGCTTGTCGTCCACCTCTTACTGATGCGACACCACCTGCCTCACCCTGACGTCCACCACCACCTCCACGCATTTTAGCTATTCTTGATCTTCCTTGACCAGTTGGTGGATCATTTGATCTTGCAACAACATCCATTCCAGCAGTAGGACGTCTTCCCTGTGGTTGAAATTTATGTGAGTTAAGATTAGTGAATGCCTTAACGATTAAATCATTTCTAAACGGAGTTGAGAACACTAATGGTAATTCCACTTCGTTTTCTTTTGTTCCACTTAGGTTAAACGCTGAAACCTTCATTAAACAACAACCTCTAAAATATTTGGTTTAGTTATTTTTGATGGGGAATTACGTATTTGTGTTCTTAATTTAATTAGACGTTTATACGTTCCAGGAACTGAACCACGTAACACAATGAAATCTCCATTGACATTACCAAAGTGTTTGAAACCACCCTTTGGATTTATTTCATATTTTATATTTTCAGTATTATCCATTATCATAATTTTTTTGTTATATTCTACTCGTTGATGAAGGCCACGTTGACCGGCTCTTGGTACAGTATACATTACATATTGTGGTGATATAGGACCAAGTGAACCTACTTCTCTAACACTTTTTCTTGATTTATGTTGCTTTTTCTTCACTCCCCATCTTGTGATTGGTCCTTCCCATCCCTTACCTTTAGTGATTGCAGCTGTATCAACAGCAGAACCAGCTTCAAAGACTTGGTTTATTTTAATTTCTTTACCCAATAATTCTTTCACAAACTCAAATTGTTTTTTACTATCTCCACCGCTAACTAATGCCTCAAATAGGTATGGTTTCTTTTGTTCTAGACCAGCGCTTTTTGGAATTACTGCAATAAGCCCATATACTTCTATAATTTTTTTAAAATCACTTTCTGAATATTCTGGAACAGTTTCCTCATCTTTAGATTTAACCAGGTGTGAGATATTTTTTGGTAAATTTTTTGCATAAAAATCAGAGTATACATGTTTTCCATTTGTGTCCTTTGAGTAACATCTAATCCCAGCGATAAGGTTAGGAGGTGTTACAATAACTGTACCTAAACTAACAAGTTGTTTTCCATGGTTTGGTGTTTTTTCACGATCATCTATACTAACTAATTGCACGCAACCAGCCTTGAATCCAGCATAACCTAGTAATTTTGGTTCATCGGAATCTATTTTTGGCCATGCTCTAATTCGAGCTTCCATACTTTTAGCTCTACCTCTAGGAAGGTATGCAAGACTACCTCTATGTGGCGCATTATGTCTTCGATGACCCATAACAAACGAAAAAAGTTATTAGCCCATTATATACTTACTAACAATTTAATCATGTTTTTTGTTTTAGTGATCTTACGGTTTTATTATTTCACTAATTGTCATAAAAATTGTATAACCACCTAATGAAACTCCTATACAACCAACAATTATTGCTAAAATCAAAAATTTCTTTTTTGCCATGTTTATACCAATTAAGATTTTGTGTGATTATAAGAATTAATTATTGATAATATTCCTAATATTGATTCCTCAAGACGAACTGTTTGTGTGGATTGATTGGGGAAAAAATTATAGATCCTTGAATTTTGTATTTTCTTAATGTTTTCACCCAAAATTTCATGAATTCCCTTGTTTGTCGTTCCAAATACAAGAAGCATAGAATCATGCGGTTTGGCAAATTTTTCCATATTATATGTAGTAAAGACTTTACCTTTTTTTGAAGTTAGAATTATTTTACCAGACCAAGTAGATAGGATCGAAAACAAGTTTCCTCGTTCCTTTACTTTGTATCCCCAATAATCATTGACATCATCTCTTGGAATTTCTTTAATCGTAAATTCTGGCTGTGTGTTTATGATTTTTACAGCGATACGAGTTCCTGGTTTAACTTTTCCAAAGTATGGAATAAGACTATTTATGCCAATATCAACAAATTTTTTTCCCTTGTGATTTATTATTAATCCATCACGTAAATCACCATTTTGTATTAATTTTTTATTTGATGTCACTAGATGATTAGGTATGTTTAGTGGTTGTAATACACCAGCATAATTTAGTAGTTTTGATTTTGGAAAAAGTTGTCTACGAAAATATTGTGGTGTTTCTAAATATTTTAATAATGTTGATAAAAGTATTGAATCGTTTCTATTTTCACCCTTGTCTTTGTAGATAAAAATTTGATTCACTTTGAATATTGCACAAGATCGCGCAATTATTGATACTTTTTTTGTTTTATGTAAAAGAGTTGATTCATCTTGTAATGTTGAATCAGGTATTGCAATAGATAAATTCAATCAATCACACTGCTCAAGATATTATAAAACTATTCTATTCCTTAATTTTATTATAACAGTTTTATTGAGTCAGCAAGACACGCTCAATTTTGGTGATATTCAGTCAGTGGTGCCAAATCCTTATTCTGAAGGCACAGATACAGATTGGCCGGATCAAAAAGGTTATGTTGCGGGTACGAACGTCTACAGAGACATAGGGAAATATCAGAGATTTGAATTTTATAATTCTAACTACATAGTAGGTGCTGTTTTATATTTTGGACTAGTTGATATCGATGTTTCAGGTATTGCTGATACAATCACAGTTGTCCTCAAAAATTCATCAAATATTGCCTCTGATAGCACGGAGGGGGTTTTTACATATGGGCCATCTGAAGAAAATCTGGCTATAGCTAAAATAACATTAGACCAAGTGGATACCACCGGAATCGGAACACTAGTAATGTTTGACAATGCTATACAAATGACAGGAAATGATTTTACACCTGACTCATTTTTCATTGGTATAGAGTGGGAGCTAACAAACCATCTTGATACTTTCGCTCTTTTTACAGATTCAATTGGTTTAGAACTTGGCGAGGGCTTTAACAGAGCATGGGAAAAATTTGAAGACGGGAATTATAATGACTTTGGGTGTATACTATCGCCTAATTATTGTTGGGGGTACGATATAGACATGTGGATAGGAGCGGTATACACTAGTGATGTTGTAGGCGTTGAAAATTACGAGATATTATTTCCTGATCAATTGATTCTACACTCTGCCTATCCGAATCCGTTTAATCCATCCACAATAATAAATTACAATATTCCTTATGATTCAAATGTTATGATCACGATTAAAGATATAAGGGGCAGAGTAGTTAGCACATTATATAATAATTATTATTATCATGGAAAAGGTTCGATAAGATGGGATGGTAAAGATAATAGTGGCAGTAGCCTTCCTACTGGGATATATATGTACAATATCGAAACAGATAGAGAAATAAAAAATGGAAAAATTTTATATTTAAAGTAAATATTAAGATAAGGAGAAAAATAAATGTATAAAAAATATTTGATAGCGCTAATGGTATCATCTCTTTTTATATGCCAGCTTGTTCATGCAACTTGTGGATCATGTCCTGGGGATAAGAAGAGTGTTAAAAGTGCGTTCATTGAAGAGGTTCCAGAAAATGGAAAAATCAATGGAAAAACATTGGCATCATGTGGCATGTGTAATTTTGATACAGATGATAAGTCTTGCGGTTTGGCTGTAAAAATAGGGCACCATATTTACAGTGTTGAAAATGTAAATATTGATGATCACATTGACTCACATGCAAAAGATGGTTTTTGCAATGTTGTTAGGGTAGTTAATGTCAAAGGGAAAATAAAGAATAATAAACTGTACGCAGATAAATTTTCAGTTAAATAGAATTTTTATTTTACCTGTATAAGATTGGGCTTATTAATTAGTTAGATCTTATTAAACAATATATCTGATACCTGATTTGCTATATTCATAGGATTACCGGAAGACCTATTTGTTAGTATAGTTATACTCAGGCCTAGATCAGGATATCTCTGGTATACATTTTTAAAACCTCTGGTGCTTCCCGCGTGGTATGCCCTGGCCTTGCCCCGGTATGAGTCTAATACCCATCCAAAACCATAGTCTATTTCTTCACCATTATTTAATCTACCAGAAGTGAAGGCTTCCAATTGCACATCCATATTAATAAGATCTGAATTAGTTAACGACAGATCCCACATATATAAGTCCTGGATGGAGGTATAGATCCCGCCATCTCCTAACACAGCACTGGTAATGCTCTGGTCATCAAGAAAATATTCATTGTTATTATAACTGTGACCAAAGGCTCTATGGTCAATGGTGGAAATTCCTTCTTCAAATGCAACGCTTCCACTCATGCCCAGTGGAGTGAATATGTTTATTTCCAAGAATTCTGCAAAATTTAACCCCGAAATATTTTCAACAATTAGTGCGAGTAGGGCATAACCAGAATTACTATAACGGTACTCGCTTCCCGGAATAAAATAAGTAGTATTCTGTGATATCATTAGTTCTAAAACATCAAAATCCTTTAACTGTTCTGTGGTTGTATCAGAGACTAGACTAAAATAATCAATCAGACCTGATGTGTGATTTAATAAGTGTCTAATAGTGATGCTACTTCCATATGCTGGAAACTCATCAAAGAATTCTGTTATCGCTTGTTCATAATTAAGTTGTCCCCGTTGTTTTAGAATCATAATCGCCATCGCGGTAAACTGTTTAGTGATGGATGCTAGTCTAAAATTTGTTTGGTTATTGATTCGAGTACTCTCATTTATTTTAGCTATTCCATATCCTTTGGATAAAACAATACGAGACTGGTGAACAATCAGGATAGCAGCTCCTGGAACATTTTCCAGGTTGTAATCTGTCATCAATAAATCGATTAATGTTTCATCAATCTCTAAATGTTTTGGCTCAGATGTTTTTTGCTCGCAGGTACAATATAGCAGTATGCTGGCAAATGCGATAATCAGTGAAATTAGATTTCTGTATTGTCTAATTTTTTACTTTCCTCATATAATAAATAGTTCCGGTTGCGGTTAGAGCGATGCCTATCATGGATGGTACAAAAGCTGTGATGAGTGTCAGTATAAGAAATGATATATATAAAACCAGTACGATGATCATGCTCCATGGATAAAAGAATGCTTTATATGGTCTTTTTTTATTTGGGAATTTTTTCCGGAGAATATAGATAGAGCCAAATGTCAGAAGATTGAATATGGTACTAGTTGCGGAAAAAAAATCAATAATTGTTTCATAGGTATTGTTACCTCCGGATCCAGATTGGTAGTATGTAGACATCACAGCACCTACTAGCAAAACTGTCGCCCAGATACCTTGACCAATCAGAGCATTGTTTGGCGTGGCATAAACAGGATGCAGCTTATTAAAATTATCAAAAAATAGGCCATCTCTAGCCATTGCATGCCAGGCCCTTCCTTTACAAAGTATTTGAGTACTTATGTTTCCAAAAGCATTGATTGCAACAGCGATAGAGATAAGTATACCTCCGGAGGCTCCTAGAACCACTTCTACAGCCTTAGTTGCTACCCATTTATTTTGTTTTATAGTTTCTACATCTAACTGATAGAGGTACCCAATATTGGCTCCTAGATAGAGTAACATGATCCCAGATATTCCCAAGAACAGCGATAGGGGAAGCGTCTTACCAGGGTCTTTGACCTCTTCAGCCATGTATGTTGCACCTTCCCATCCGCTGAATGCAAAAAAAGAATATCGTAGTGCCGCGCCAACAGCGAATATGGTATGCCATCCGAATTCTTCAGGCCAAAAAGGATCACTGAAGTGAGCTATGTTACCTGTCGAAAATCCGGTAAGTGTTATCCCAATTATGCCTCCAACTGCGATTACCTTGGTCGCACCAAAAATCACCTGAAATTTTCCACTGATCTTTACTCCAAAAAGGTTTATAGTTGTTAGCGCCCATATGGTAATTAGGGATAATAAAAATGTTGGAAAGAGCCCAAAAGCAGTTCCGGTAATGATCTCAAATATTGCATTAATAAATTCAGTAAAAACAAGTGACACGGCAACGATTGATGCGGTCTCAGAAACAAAAAACATTGCCCAACCTCTGAGGAAGGCTATGTATGGTCCATAGGCCTCTTTCAGAAAAACATATGGTCCGCCTGATTTTGGTATCATGGCCGTTAGTTCTGCATAAACCACTGCCCCGAATATTGTTACTATACCGCCCAGGACCCAGACTAGTCCAAAAAGGGATGTGCATCCTACAAGAGCCATTATTGGAGCTGGAGTTCTAAAGATGCCAGATCCAATGATACGGCTGATAACGATTGAGGTTGATTCCTTGACCCCTAGATTTTTTTTGTAATCTGTCACGGGATTATTTTATATAAATATGATTTTACATATATAAACAGCGCTTAATACGCCTACAGCATCTGCGATCAACCCTGCAGCAAGCGCGTGCCTAGATTTTCTAATCCCAACCGAGCCAAAGTATACCGCTAAAACGTAGAATGTCGTCTCGGTGGAGCCGAACATTGTGGCACCTATTTTTGTAAATATAGAATCCGTCCCGTATTGGTTGACTAGGTCTGTAAAAAGGCCCAATGATCCACTGCCAGAAAGAGGTCTCATAAATGCAAGAGGAAGATTCTCTGGTGGGAATCCGATTACATTTAACAAGGGCGCGATAAGACTAATCAGCAGGTCCATTGCTCCTGAGGCTCTAAACATTCCTATCGCTACAAGAATGGCTACAAGATAAGGAATGATTCTGAGGGCTATATCAAACCCATCTTTGGCACCTTCTACAAAAGACTCGTATACCTTTACCTTCTTAATGATCAGCCCATAGAAAGGAATCCCGACTAATAGAAACGGGATGATGTATCTTGATACATGGTTTGTGAATATTATAATGTTGTCTATCATTGATTGTCTGTTTCGATTCTAAACCGTTTCATTTTTGATAAAACTTTAACAGAGATAATGGCTGCAATAGTTGACATTCCAGTAGCGATTATTGTGGTTATAAATATTTGATTTGCTGCGGCTCCCATCAGCCCTACCACAGTAGCTGGCAGAATTATCTGAACGCTGGATGTGTTGATCGCTAGGAAGGTGCACATGGCATCTGTGGCAGTGTCTTTGTGTTTGTTTAATTCTTGGAGCTCTTTCATTGCCTTTAGCCCTAGTGGGGTTGCCGCGTTACCAAGGCCGAGCATGTTTGCTGCCATATTAAGGACGATAGATCCTATTGCCGGATGATCGCTGGGGACATCCGGGAAAAGCCTTATGGTAATAGGCCTAAGAGCTTTCGCTATTATCTGGATCAGGCCAGAGTCTTCGGCAATTTTCATTGTTCCTAGCCAGAGCGCCATAATACCTATAAGTCCTATGGCAATCTCTACAGATGTTTTTGACATCGTGATCGCAGCATCAGTGACCTGGTCGATTCTTCCTGTAATCGTTCCGATGACCACGGATATAAATATAAGCCCAAACCAAATATAATTTAGCATCTAGGATTCCTTCGTCACGGCACTATCAGTGATAGTGATCGGCGAGCCTTTTTTGGTAGTGTCAATTTCGGTGGTTATTGATATTGGAAGTGTAGCCTGGTATTTACCGTGGCCGCAGGGAAAGTTAGAGACTATTGGTATGTCCAAGTCTCCACAAATATCTAATATAATTTCATCTGTGTCTCTGCCAAATTTTACTTCTTGGTCCTTGATATTCTCAAGCTCTCCGATGATGAGGCCATTAATCTGATCAAACATTCCTGATGTTCTCATTTGAACTAGCATTCGTTCAAAAGAATAAAGATACTCGTCAATATCTTCAAGGAATAATATTACTCCGTTTGTGTTAAGCGCATCCGACGTACCTAATCTGTTTATTAATAAGCTAATATTTCCACCCCAGAGCGGTCCTGAGGCGGCACCATTTTTTAGTATTCTGGTTTTAAGAGATTCCGGTGGCTCTATATTAATATTGTTTTCTCCGGTTAGCACCCTTTTCATCAGGTTGTAATTATAATTTATCCAGGACTTTTTGTATGTTGTCAACATCGGCCCGTGAAATGTTACCAAATTAGTTTTCTGTGTGATAGATGTTAGATAGGCAGTAATGTCACTATATCCAATAAATATTTTGGGGTTTTTCCTTATCAGATCATAATCAAGCAGGGGCAAAACCCTGTTCGCACCGTATCCTCCTCTTGCGCACATAATAGCATCGATTTTAGGATCGGCGAACATTCTATGCAGATCATCTGCTCTTTCTTGTGGTGTCCCGGCGAAGGGTCCCCATTGGAGTGAGTTGCTTTTACTAATTTTGATATTGTAACCAAGATCAGTGAAAAACTTAGCGGTATTTTTGAGGACATTCTCATCAAGCCAGTAGGATGGGCTGACCACACCTATTGTAGAATTTACTTTAATTGGTTTTGGCTTAATCATAGATTATCGTTTTTACGATCTGGTTTTGAACATATCGATGTTTTGATGAAGATCCGATATAGCCATTCATTAATATCGAGAACGCCACAGTGCCATATCTTGGAGAATCAATATACCCAGCTAAATTACGTGCGCCAGATAGTCCTCCAGTCTTTGCCCTGACATGGCCACCTTCTTCGATCAACCTTTTTTCTAGCGTACTCTTTGGCCACCCTCCACCCGGAAGAGTAGATATAAAATCGTTTTTGTGTTTGCTGTTATATACCCAAGATAGGAGAGATATAAGTTGGTCAGAATTGGTTAAGGTGTAACGAGACACGCCAGAACCATCGGCCAGTCTAATGTTTGAGGTATCTATTTTCACTTGTTCTGCTAAAAATGATTTTATGCTGTCGAGACCAGCTTCCCATGTCCCGGGCAGGGTGTCCAACGCGCCGATCGATTTCACAAAAAGTTCAGCGGTCAGGTTATCGCTTTCATTCATCAAGTTTATTGCAGAGACGATTAGTGAGTCTGAATAATGAACAATTAGCTCCTTGTAGTCTGTTAAGTCCTGAGCTTTTCTGGATAATTGTTTAACGGTTGTCCCATGCTTATTTAACAGCTGTCTAAAAATTGTTCCGGTAAACAATGAAGGGTCATAAATATTTCTGTAGAGTGTGTCCCTTTTTGTGGTATCCATTATCTCACCAGTAACTGAAAAGTTGTTGCCGCTTGTAACCCAGTCTCTATCAATCTTTAATTTATTAAAGTCCAGGGTATCATTCACTGTTATAGAGTTATTTTCAAAAGTAATGTAAGATGTCTCCGGGAAATAACTTATGTTAGCAGGGCTACCTATATCCCCAGGCTCAACATAAAAGTCTATGCAATTATCATTTACGGATAGTGCGCCGATTGGTGCCGCATACCACCAGGGACCCTCGTCCCACATCCAGCCTTCACCATAGTTTAGCGAATCAAGGAGTGTATCGTCTAGATAGAGGGTGTCAATTTTTTTAATATTTTTTGAAACGATTATTGCTAGAGAGTCAAGCTGGTCTATCGATAGATCTGGGTCGCCGCCGCCTTTTAAAACCAGATTATTTTTATTTTTTAATACCCTGGTTTTGAACGTATGATTATTTCCCAGGTAATGCAGAGCAGCTGCACAGGTGTATAACTTATTTGTGCTGGCAGGCATTAATAGCTTTTGACTGTTGTATGCATAAAGTGTTTTATTATTTTCAAGAGAGACTATTTTTATTCCCATGTTCAGGTCGATACCTGAGGACTCTATAATTTTATTAATTTTATTTATCAACCCTGGATCTCCATCTAGATAAAGAAGTGACCTAGGAGGTGAACAAGACAGGCACGCTATAAAAGCAGCAATGAATAAATGTTTATTTATCAATTCCTGGTAACCCTTTTATTCTAAAGACATGATAAATTTATCTAGGATAGAGTGGCCAAATCTGAAAGATGCTGTTGCATCTTTAACAGGAAGATTGTGGTCATCAACAAATGCCTGGGTTGCTTCAAGGTGAGTCTGAAAACCCCATACAGGCTCGGTCTTGCTTGCTATCGCATCAGCGGACACCAGATCACTTTCTGCGATCACCTCAAACCCAGGCGGAACTCTCGTGATTCCATCTTGGTGGGAATAAAGCAAAGGCCCAGAGCTAGGTGCTCCCCATAGCCCACTTTTTTTTAAATGCACAATCCGCTCACCCTGTTTTTTTTCTCCTGACCATAAAGGTCCTACCTTGCCTCCATAGATATGACCGATAAGCTGGTGGCCGTAACACAGTCCAAGAACCGCAATGCCTTGTGCGGATGCGTCGATCATAATGTCGGAGATATTTTGTTGCCACTTATTATTATCATTGACTGATGCAGCACTTCCCAATACAATGATGCCCCTGACATTACTATTATACATTCCAAGGCTTTTATTACCATAGAGAGCAGGCAGGTGATAGGTCACTGGGTATGGTGCTACGCTTGCGATTCTGTTGAAAGACTCAATCGCCGGCTTTACTACGGCAGGGTCTATAACCATTAGATGTTTTTCTGTTTTCATTTTAGACAGTTTATTCTGGTCTTCATCCGGATTAAAAGTAGCGTATTTTTAATATGTAATCGTATATAATTTTGTTTTATTAAAAAGAGAGTTTCAAATATTATAGTCTGATTGGGTAATGAAACTATAAACTTATATGCATATATAATTATGTTTCTTAGTATTAATGATTAATAGTGGCAGAGAATTGAAAAAAATAATTTATCTAATATTCATAATATTATTTGGCTGTAAAAATCTACCTAATAGTAAAAATGAATCAAAGATTGCGGTCTCTCCTGAGGTAAAAAAACGTGTCAAAGAACTGATAAAAAATAATATTGTTT
>CAJWMI010000061.1 GCA_913043185.1 uncultured Fidelibacterota bacterium
TCACTGTATCAAAATACCCTGAGAATAAAAAACCCCGCTAACATAGGCCTCCGGTTAGGCGGGGACTACTATCCAACCAAAAGCAGCACAATATCGTATACCTATATGTTTGGAAATCACGAGGAAACAACCAGAGAAGAGCTCGATTATATTCTACCTTTCAGTAGAAAAACAGAGTCTCGATCAGAAGACGTTGGGCTCCACCATGACCATTCCATATCATATGAAAATAAATTTGGGACAAAAGATCGGAAACTATCTGCTAACCTAGATCTAAGTTTTGAAGAGGATGATATCGTTCAATATAATCTTGAAAATAGCTCAATTATAAATGATTTCAGTAGCAATACAGATACGGATGTGAAAGAAAAAAATAATAGCACTACTTTTCGGATTGATTATGAAGATAAACTCACTGAAAAAACTTCAATAGAAACTGGATTAAAAGCTACATTAAAATCCTTTTCTACAGATTATAATTATCTAGAACAGTTATACATCAACAACTATGAAGAAGATATCTATGCAGCATACGCAAGCCTGACCTATGATATTTCAGAACGTTTTGGAATAAAAGCTGGAGCCAGGTTTGAACAGGTTGAAACAAATGCAAGTCTTGAGCCATCGTCTACTAATATAACTCCAGACAGTGTAAACATAATATCTACAATCATTGATAATGCTATTGAAGAATCGCCTTACAAAAACCCCTACACCAAGGTCTACCCTAGCATTTTCTTAATCTACAAACTTTCCCCTATGCAAACCGTTCAATTTGGCTATTCAAAAAAGGTGAACAGGCCAGGGCGTAGGACGATTAGCCCATTCCCAAGGAACACTTATGACATTTCAAGAATAAGGAACGGAAACCCATATCTTGACCCTGAATATAGTGATGGAGCTGAGCTGAAATTCTCAAGCAACTCTCGAAAGCTTAATGTCAACGCGGGTCTTTCCTATAAGCTTGTGAAAGATAATATTATGTGGTGGGACAGAGATATGGTTGAATTTGAGGGAGATGTATATGAAATACTCACCGCAGACAACTCAGAAAATTCGGAAAGTATGGGTAGTAGTTTGATCATTAACTACAGACCAATGCCATTAGTTAGTATTATGTTTTCCAGATGGGGGTGGAGCAATAGAACCTATGGTAATGGAGAGTCAGACCTAAATGGGGACTCCAAAGGCGCCTATAACCGCGGGATGCTTACTCTTAATATTCCAAGGATTGTAAGAATAGAACTGACAGTTGGCGGTCGTGGAAAAATGGAATTCACCACCGGAAGTAGCCCAGGAAACTTCAGCACGGATATTGGACTCCAGAAATCATTTTTGGATAATAAACTATCTGTAACCTTAAAATTAGATGATGTGTTTGACACAAAGAAATTTGTTATCAACACTGAAAACATTATCACCAATCCAATAACCAATGAGGTTTACAGTCAGCTGATGAATGCAGAACGACGTCGTAGTCAAAAGTATGTTTCCATAAATCTCAACTATAACTTTGGTAAACAACAGAAAAAACGTTGGAATAGACGAGGCTTTGGCGGCGGCAGAGGTGGTGGCGGTGGAATGGATATGGACTACTAGGTCTATCACCATCACATCAAATCTAAACTATAGAATATATTTTGTATAGAATCACCATTGGTTTATTTCTACTATTTACATTAAAAACTCTAGCGTTAGCTTCAAATAGAGACCCAATTATTTTAGTTCATGGATTTTTGGGATGGGGTAGAGAAGAGATCAGCGAAAAAAAATACTGGGGTGGTGAAAATGACATTCAAGCCTACCTCAGATCTAAAGGCTATACTGTCTATACAGTCTCTGTTGGTCCAATTTCCTCTAACTATGACTGTGCTATCGAAACATTTTACCAAATCAAAGGCGGCCAACTAGATTATGGTGAGACTCATTCTGAAAAATACAAAATAGTACAAAAACCAGAAGGAAAGTACTACAAAGGATACTACCCTAAATGGAGCAGAAAAAATCCTGTTCACCTCATTGGTTATAGCTTTGGCGGACAAACAGTTAGAATGCTACAACATCTGCTAGTAAATAGTTCAGAAAATGAGAACAGTCTACTACTTGAAAGAAATCTTAAAGGGTGGGTTAAATCAATTACCACAATGTCGGCTCCATTGAATGGTGCAACCATAGCGGATATAGTAAATAAATACATCCCTTTTAGCGATAATGTACTTCCTATTGTTGATATTGTAAGTACTGACTATTATGACCTTGATCTATACCAATGGGACCTTAACAGGAAAATTAATGAATCCTTCCTCGGCTATTTAAATCGAATGGCTTCTAATTCTTCTTGGGACACACAAAACAGTATTGCATTTGATGCTACTCTGGCTGGTGCAAAAAAAATTAATGACAAGATATCAATCGACCCAAGCGTGTATTATTTCTCTTATAGTACCAGCTGTAGCAAGGAAGATCCAAAAACAGGATATCACGTCCCCGCTGAAAGTTTGAGCTTGCCTAACTATCCACTTTGCTATTTAATGGGCAGAATAACAATTAACGCTGGAGATGGACTTGTTACAGACTCTAACTGGTTTGAAAATGATGGAACAGTAAACACCATATCGATGGTACGACCTTTTACGGGGAAGAATGGTCCTGAGCCATTAGTTAAATACGCACGAGGGAAAAGACTAAAACCCGGGGTTTGGAATTACATGGGTAATTATAATTTAGACCACAAGAATTTCATTGGGTTTTTCCTTAAAAGCGATGATATGATCAGTGATCTATATAACCGTTTTGAGCGTCACGCCAGGATACTTTATTCTTTACCATAGTCTTTCATTGGTAAAAATATTTTCTTTATGTTCCATAGAGCCATAACATAAGAAGGATATAATATGGGACACTCTGATGAGATCAGACTAAGTGATCTAAAAACAATACCAAATATATTGAGTATCAGCAGACTTGTTCTGATACCCGCTATGTTAATCCCCGCATACCTTATTGATGACGAGCCTTATGCCAGACTTGTTTTTCTTATTATGTTCATCGTAATTGGGATAACGGATAAGCTAGATGGTACCCTCGCCCGATATCTAAACCAAACTACAGCCCTTGGAGCAAAATTAGATACAATTGCAGATATGGTATTTTATCCTTTAATTGCCTTGTGGCTTTACAGATTTGAAAGTGGTGTCGTTGGGGATTGGTGGAATCTCGTGTACTTCCTGTTGGCCCTATATTTTTTTAAGATGGTCACTGGAAAAATAAAATTTGGTTATGTCCCTGCTTTTCATACGATAGGTGCCAAGACTTTTTCCGCCAGCCTATATTTCTTTATGATTGCTGCTATCCTCGACCCAGAACTTGCGAAAACAGTTTTCCCAATCTTATGCGTGATAGGCTATATCAACCAATTGGAGGAGACATATATTTTACTTACAAGAGATAGCGTGGACGAAAATATCAGGTCTGTTTTCGATTAACTACCCACAATAAATACGGCATTACCAAAAAGTAATTTCCCGCCATACCAAAAACCCCTGAATAGTGGGTTATCTGCCAAATATATTATTCTCCCTCGTCCACTATCATGAACACCAAAAATAAGATTGTCCTTTATCTTCTGCTTCACTCTATATCCCATAAACCCAGATACATGATGGGAGGCGTTCTTTATTGTCCCAACATTCCATCCGTTTGGAAGATAGGGGTACATTCTTGAACCCTGACGAAGGGAGTAATAATTTTTTTTATAGCCAAACATGAGCGGATGTGTATTGTCAACATCAACTCGAATAATACTACCATAGGATGCATCTGGGAGCCTGGCTCTATTCCTTTCCTCATACTTTTTTAATCTGCTATCTTTTTTTCTTTTTTTCTTCAGCTCTTGCGCTGCTTTCTTTGATTCCTTAGACTCATAACGAACAAGACCATATCCACTTTTATCTACAAATTTTTCCATGGCAGAACCTATAACAATAAGACGCCCACCTCTATCTACCCATTCCAATATTTTTTCTGGCGGATCATTAACTAATAATGCATCAGCATTTGTTTTTTCTACTATTTCTTCAGAAGGACTTATCTGATTAACGAATGAACCATAATTACCTTGAGGCATAATTAACACATCGATTTTTTCAAGTGGGATTGATCCAATATCCTCGGCGCTATAAACTGATAAAGGATATTCGATCTGCTGCTCGAAGTAATGCCATACTTCTCCAAAATTATAACTACTCACATCCTCTCCACTGAGCACTGCTACTTTAGGGGCTTTAATAACACGCATTGTAGATGATCCAAAATCTTTTCCTCTTGAGACCATCCCGCTTTTTACAGACGTCATATTTGTATTATGCTTTTTCGAAAGGTCTCTTAGTATAGTATCTAGTTTTAGACCAAGTTTTTCATTTGCTTTTCTTGTAATAACCAGTGTCCCTCTATCATAAGATACGCCATCTATTTCAAAAGGCTCTTCAGAAACGCGTACCACAATGTCTTTTTTGAAAACATCAGATAAAAATTTTAAGTCATTAATACTGTGCCATGGATTAAGATATGCATAGGGATTTTTACTCCACTGATGAATGACCCTGCTGCTTTTATTCGCTTCAATATTCACCTGAGGGATTACTGTCTCTAAAGCATAGGCCTCTAAACCATATACATATGGGATTGACCATGCCGTAATATCATAGGTAAGCGAATCTTCGTAGTGTGTTTTCGGTTCAAATAAAACCTGCGTAAGTACTGATTTTTTCTGATCGGCAGATATAATTATATCGTTTTCTTCCACTCGAAAAGAAACATTTTCATCTAAAAAATAACTCAGACCTCTTATAGAGCGGGCTCTATCATCTTTCGGCCTTCCATATTCTATCCCATGGCTGTCTAACCACCTTAAAAGATCCTCCCTTTTAGGATCATTTAATTCTGCTTTGATTACAAAAGTCTTGTACTTGCTAATTGGATTATCAAGGCCCTTTTTAAAAAAATATTTAAACTCCTTAATAATCCTATCCTTATGTTTGTATGCAGACTCCACAGTTGATAGCCCTGTGATATGATGGTGTTTTATCCTTGATCGAAGCGTAAGCGTGTCTCCATCTGATGTGGCTACAGAGATTCCCCCTGCACCCCCGCCAGCTTTTTCATAGGTCATGCCTATGGCTCCATTATAGATAGGATATGTATCGCCATACCCAGGATATAGTAGGTCAAAGTGCTCTTTGGTAAAATACAGCCAATTGTTTTTGTCAAAATATCTTGCATGATTTTTACCAATTATTTTTTGTAATTCTCTCTGCCATGAAGTTATTTGATTATGGTAAGGTCTTGCAGCAGGTGCAAAATAATATGGTTCATCAAAGTTCTGTTCGTGATAGTCAACATGAATATGAGGCATCCAGCTATTATAGAGTTTCATCCTCTGAGATGTCTCTTTTTGTGTTAGCCATGTCCAATCTCTATTGAGGTCAAAATGATAATGATTTGTTCTTCCACTTGGCCATGGTTCTTTGTGCTCTCTTGTACTTACATCTGAGCTAGGAAGACTTGTACCAGTCATTGTATAAAACTGTACATATCTATCTCTTCCATCTGGATTCATACAAGGGTCTATGATTAGAACGGTGCGCTTCAACCATTCCATTGTATTTTCATTAGATGTATTTGCAAAAGAGTACAATGTCTCCATAGCTGCTTCGGTAGAGCTCGATTCATTTCCATGAACCGAGTAGCTAAGCCATACTAGAGCAAAATCATTTTCAGGCTCTTCACCTTCTTGTAAACCAGATGAAATCATATGGTTTTTTCTTATTTCTTCTACAGAAAGGTTATTATCCGGGTGAGTAATAATTGCAACAATAAGCGGCCGCCCCTCATACGTTTCTCCATATTTAATCACATGGATACTGTTACTTGAAGAGGCTACCTGCTTAAAATACTCAACTACTTTATGATGATATGTGAATCTATCACCAAGCTCATAGCCAAGAAATTCATTAGGCGAAAGGGGAAACGCAGAGTGTAGATGCGTTATTAAGGCTAGGGTTATATATACAAATAATTTTAATTGTTTTCTGATAAGTACACCATTATTGCGTTTTGAATATGCATCCTGTTCTCTGCCTGGTCAAAAACTATAGAATATTCTGCTTCCATAACACCATCCGTTACCTCTCGATCTCTTTCAGCAGGAAGACAATGCATGAACAAGGTTTCTTTGCCTGAACTCGCCATGAGCGCTTCGTTCACCTGAAAGTTTGAAAATACTTTTTCTCTGTGTAATGCTTCCTCTTTCTGTCCCATTGAAGCCCAGACATCTGTGTAGACTACGTCTGCATTTTTTATAGCCTCATTTGGGTTATGAGATATCTCTATATTAGAGATCTTTGAATCAACTGCGTTGTTTAATGTGGTTTGATCTGGAGTATAATCCTCAGGACAACAACACACAAAATTCATAGGAATCCTCATCGCTAAGTGTAGCCATGAATGCACAATATTATTCCCATCTCCCATATAAACAATTTTAGGATTATCAAGCTCCCCGAGGTGTTCCCACACTGTAAAAATATCAGTCATAATCTGACAAGGATGGTTGTAATCAGTGAGCCCATTAATGACAGGAATTGTTGAATACTCAGCTAATTCAATAATGTGTTCATGGTCAAATAACCTTGCCATGATTACATCATTATATCTGCTAAATAATCTTGATATATCCTTGATAGCTTCTCTCTTTCCTATTCCTATATCATCAGGGCCTAAGAAAAGTGCATGCCCTCCCATCCACTCAAAACCAGTTTCAAAAGATACCCTAGTACGTGCTGAGGGTTTTGCAAAAATCATAGCCAAGGATTTGTTGTGAAATGGTTTATAATCTTCTCTATTATGAAATTTTTGTTTTAAATCTTTAGCAAGATTAAGAATTTTCCAGAGTTCAGACTCACTATAGTCAGATATATGTAAAAAATGTTTCATTAAACAGTCCCCTATAAAATGTATCTACTTAAATCCTGATCAACCACAATATCTCCAAGTGCTTCCTTAACATATTTTGCAGTGATCTTTATATTTTTTTGCCCAGATTTTGGGTGCTCAAACAGAGGATCTTCAAGCAATGTTGTCATTATTGTATGTAGCCTTCTCGCACCAATATTTTCTGTTTTTGTGTTTACCTCTGTAGCTAGTTCAGATATAGCTTTGATTGAGGATTTTTCAAACTCTAACGTAACTCCCTCGGCCTCTAAGAGAGCAACATACTGCTTGATCAAGGCTGATTTTGGATGGGTCAAAATCTTTATAAAATCTTTTGTTTTTAATTTTTCTAATTCCACTCGTATTGGAAAACGACCCTGGAGTTCGGGAATCATATCTGATGGGGTACTAATGTGAAAAGCTCCTGCAGCAATAAACAGTATATGGTCAGTCGAGATAACTCCATGCTTTGTATTCACATTGCTTCCTTCAACTATAGGTAGTAAGTCTCTTTGAACTCCCTCTCTACTTACATCCGGACCTTGTCCACCATTCCCGTTCACTACTTTGTCAATCTCATCTATAAAAATAATTCCATTGTTTTCGGCCCGCTCTTTTGCAATTCGCACAACCTCATCGTTATCAATTAATTTTTGAGATTCAGCCTCGATTAGAACTTCACGAGCTTCAGAAACTGGCATTTTTCTAGGTTTTTTAGATTTTGGCATAGCACTACTGAGCATATCCTTGATATTCATCCCAAGATCATCCATACCTACGGGCCCTAAAACCTGCATCCCTGTTATTGTATCCTGCTCGATCTCAATCTCAATAATGTTTTCTTCAAAATCTCCATTTGCTAATTTTTTTCTCAATCTAGATCGTGTTCTCTCGTGTCTTTCTTGCATCTCATCAGATACTGAAGAACCATTTTTATTTTTATCCGGGAAAAGAATATCAATGATTCTTTCATTCGCTAAACTCTCAGCCAGACCAACAACCTCTTCCTCTTTTTCTCTCTGCACCATATTAAAAGATGTATCCATCAAATCTCTAATCATCGATTCAACATCCCTGCCAACATAACCAACTTCTGTGAATTTGCTAGCTTCTACTTTAACAAATGGAGCGCTTGTAAGCGCCGCAAGTCTTCTAGAAATCTCGGTTTTCCCAACTCCAGTAGAACCAATCATTATGATATTATTAGGCATAATCTCATCACGCATATATCCAGAAACCTGCTGCCTTCTCCACCTATTTCTCATTGCGATCGCAACTGCTTTTTTTGCTCTATCCTGTCCAATAATAAATTTATCAAGTTCCCGGACTATTTGTTTTGGTGTAAGCTCTTTCACTATATCTCTAAAACAGTAATGGAGTCATTTGTATATATGCAAAGGTCGGCAGCAATCTTTAAGGATTTCTCAGCGATCTGCTTTGCTGAGTACTTACCAGATTGGAGGAATGCTGTTGCTGCGGACTGTGCAAAACCGCCCCCTGAACCAATAGAAACAATAGCCCCATCTGGTTCAATTACATTACCATCTCCAGCAATAATAAAGCTATCCCTTTTATCCATAACAAGTAATAACGCCTCTAAATGACGAAGAATTTTATCTGTCCTCCAATCTTTTGCCATTTCCACGACTGATCTTTTTAGATCTCCCTCATATTCATCTAGCTTTTGTTCAAATTTTTCAAATAACGTAAGCGCATCGGCAGCGGCTCCAGCAAATCCTCCTACGACACCCCCTTTTTGACTATCGAACTTTCTGACTTTTACTGCTTTTTGTTTCATCGCCATATCACCAAGGGTAACCTGCCCATCCCCGGCTACGGCAACTTTCCCTTTTGATCGAACACCTAATATCGTTGTAGATCTTATTTTGCGGTGTTCAATCATTTTGTGCTTCCAAGATATTTTAAGAATTCTCCATCCGTGCTAAGGACCAATACCGTTTCCTTATCCAGTGTCTCTCTGTAGATCTCCATAGTTCTCATGAATCGATAAAAAGAAGCATCTTTATTGTATGCCGCGGCATATATGTTTGCGGCCTCTGCATCTGCTTTACCTTTTATCTCTTGTGAGCGCCTGTAAGCGTCTGATGTAATTTCTTTGAGGTCTCTATCTTTCTGCCCACTTATTCTTGCGGATTCACCAGCACCTTGAGATCTAAATTCTTCAGCGATCCTCTTACGCTCAGAGATCATTCGTTCGTATACTTTTTTACGAACCTCTGGAACATAATTAATCCGTTTAAACTGAAAATCAAGTATCTCAATACCAAGGTCACTTGTACTCTCTTTCGCAAGCTCTAGAATCTCTTTTGTAAGTTCATCTCGACCACTTTTAATGATTGCCTTTTCCTGTTTCGACTGGTCACTATCAACATTATTACTTACATAATCTCTGTTTGAACTCCTAACCAATTCTATAAGATCATGATTGGCAATAGCATTTTGAGTTGCCCCTTCTAAAACTGAACCTAAACGGGTTAATGCCTTTGACTCATCAAACAATCTTTTTGCATATTGCAAAGGGTCAGATATGCGCCATCTTGCATACGTATTTATGTTAATAAAACGTTTGTCCCTCGTGCTTACCTGTTTTGGCTCACCATCCCAAGCAAGAAACCTCTTGTCAAAATAGTTTGCAGTCTCCAAAAATGGTTTTTTTATCTTTAGCCCTGGTGTTGTTATGGGATCACCGACTGGCTTCCCGAACTGTGTAATAACAACCTGCTCTGACTCATTAACTATATAAAAAGCACCACCTACGATTAGTAAAAATGCTATCGCCCCAATTGCAATTAATATGCTTATAAATTTCCCCATTATTTTGACTCCTTTCCTAAAGGCAGTAGAGGTAAAATCCCCTCTAGGTCTTTATCTAAAATTATTTTCTGTTTGATCTTTGGGTATACATCTGCCATTGTCTCTAGATATATTCTATTCTTAGTAACCTCCGGGGCTTTTTTATATGCCTTTAGAAGATCTTTGTATAGCGATGCATCACCCTTTGCTCTGTTGACCCTGTCCATTGCATATCCCTCAGCCTGTTGGACAGTTTGTTCTGCCTCCCCCCTTGCTCTGGGGATTATCCGATTATAATCACCTAGTGCCTGATTGATCATTTTTTCTTTTTCTTGTTCGGCGGTGTTTACCTCATTAAAAGCATCTTGAACTTGCTTTGGGGGCAATACTTTTTGAAGAAGGATTCTGTTTATCTTTATTCCATTCTCATACTGATCACACATTTTTTGAAGTTTTTCTTCCATTTT
>CAJWMI010000062.1 GCA_913043185.1 uncultured Fidelibacterota bacterium
GTTGTTTCAACCTTAATATTTATATTATTGTTTTCCATGACATATAATTAAAGGTGTTAAATTAATCTAAGAAAATTTAATTATGACAGAAAACAGAAGATTATTATCAACAATATCTATCATTATCGTGGTTGGATTTTGTTTTTACTGGTTTCGTCAGATCGGGCCCGGAGACATAGGGTCTCCAGATTTTTCTGAGTCTGATATCATGAAACATATCAGATTCTTGGCCGATGATGATAGGGCTGGCAGATATCCCGGAACCAGAGAATCAAGAGATGTTATTTCTTACCTCATCAATAATCTAAAATCATTTGGGGTTCAGCCAGGCGGTGAAAACGGATCTTTCAAGCAGACTTTTAGTCTTCTTGATAGTGTAAAACTTGGGAAAAATAATTCTCTATCTGTGAATGAAAAACCCATGAATATAGAGCAAGACTATATTCCCCTATGGTTTTCTGGAAATGCGACCATTTCAAGCGATATTATCTTTGCCGGATACGGTTTTAATATGGTAACTGATTCTCTGGTATGGAATGATTATAAAGAACTAAACGTAGAGGGGAAATGGGTAATGGTAATGAGGCACAGTCCTGAGCGAGATAGCCCCCATTCCATCTATGCACCACACGCTGATCTGCATAAAAAAATGATAGAAGCGAGAGACCGAGGCGCAGCAGGAATATTATTTATTTCCCAAATAGAAGACACAACACTAATACCTTTTAAATATATATCCGGCTATTCAAAATCAGGAATCCCTGCTATTCATTTACATAATAACATTGCGGATAATATTCTCAAAAAAGCGGGGACATCAAGAAAACTGATTCAAAATAAAATGAACCGACTTCTTAAGCCCGTATCTTTCAATATTCCAAATGTTACAATATCAGCAAGCGTAGAGCTAAAAAACATTTACTCTAGGGCGGCCAATGTAATAGGAGAAATAGTTAGTAGAAATCACAGATACCGTGATGAATATATTGTTATTGGCGCTCACTTCGATCATCTGGGCTATGGCGGCCCCGGGTCTGGATCTCTGAAGCCAGATACAAGTGCAATACATAATGGTGCCAATGATAACGCTTCGGGTACAGCTGGATTGTTAGAGTTGGCTCATAAGCTTCAAACGAATAGGCAACTGTTGAAAAGAAGCATTCTGCTAATAGGCTTTGATGCTGAAGAAAAAGGACTACTAGGGTCTAAATATTTTATAGCAAATCCATCTATTGAAAAAAACAATATCGTTGCCATGATTAATATGGATATGATCGGAAAAATGAAGGACTCTACTGCAATGATTGGGGGGGTTGGAACCTCACCGGTGTTTGAACCGATGTTAGACAGTTTGTCAAAAATTTCTAACATAAAATTAGAATATGATCAGGCTGGGTATGGACCAAGTGACCATGCAAGTTTTTATGCAGAAGACATTCCTGTATTATTCTTTTTTACCAGTGACTATAGTAACAACTATCACCTTCCAGAGGATGACTGGCAAGACATAAACTCTTCCGGAGAAAAACAAATACTAGAAATAATATATAAAGCAGTGATAGACCTAAGCAGAAATGAAAAGAAACCTGCATTCACGGTCGCAGGCCCTAAAAAACGACCAACTCAGAGATACAATCAAAAGGTAAAAATGGGGATAATGCCCCACTACGGCAGCACGGTTGAGGGGTTAAAGGTAGATAAAATCTATGACACAAGCGGTGCGGCTGCTAAGGCAGGTATTAGATCTGGAGATATAATCAAATCAATAAACAAAAAACCGATTAAAGATATTTATGAATACATGAAGCGAATGGAAGAGATAAAACCGGGGCAAAGCATTCCCGTTGATATTAAAAGAGATGGCAAAATAATTATGCTCACGGTCAGATTTTAGACCGACTGATGCTTGCCGCTCAACTCAATTGGAAATTTCTTTATTTATAGAACCACCCATCTAGTTAGCCTTGTCTCGATCAGCTTGAGCATCTCTGACGGCATCTAAAGTGTTTTTACCGAATTTTCCATCTTCTTCTAATTCATAACCATTAGCATTTAATGCTTTTTGCAAATCTGCAACAGATTTACTATCTAAAGGATCAAAATTTTCTACAATATAGTCTAGTCTATTTTCAACATCTGAAAAAAGATCAGAACATCTTTCTCTAATTTTTTCAGTAAGACCAAGCACCGCCATGACATAATTATCGGAGTGATTATATGCCCAAACTGATTTCCATATATTCCCCCCTTTAGAATAATCACTGCTACCTGCGATATATCCATTTTTAATTAAATAATTGGCTATGCTGGCCAATACATCTGGCCACTCATGGGGGCTTCTTATGCCATTTTTATCAAAATCAACAGAATAACGGTTAAAGCTAGATGGAATAAACTGACCAAAACCAAAAGCACCAGCATATGAACCTTCAATACTCTGTGGGTCTATTTTATCTTCATAACAGTATTCAATGTAAGATGCTAATTCTTTTGATGCCCACTTTGCCCTCTTTGGCATATCATGGATTTGTGTATAGAGTGAATTAAAAACCGTAAAACCCTTATAGTGCTTGCCATAATTGCTCTCGATTCCGGCAATGCTAAGTATGATAAATGGGTCTACATTGTATTTTCCCGAAACCTTGGTGATTAGGTCTTTATTTTCGCTATAAAATTTGGTTCCAGCAACAATACGAGACTCTTTGATAAATAATTTTTTATATTCTGTCCAAGATTTTTTTTCATATGGCCTTGCAAATCGCTCTGGTATTTTTTTATGCCTTTCGATTTTTTTACTCGAAAACACTTTATTGATATAGTCTACCGGAACTATTTTTTTATTAATTTTTTCCATTACCATTACATAGGCTAAATCATCAGATATTTTATTATTTCCAAATAGTATTGAAAAAATTATTATTATGAATATAATTCTAAACATTTGATCTCTTTATTTTACTAATAGCAATTTAATGCTGTCCTTAAATTTTTCAGTATTTAGTGTGCAAAAATATAAACCGGTGCCTAAATCTTGACCATAATCATTTTTACCATCCCATACTAGCGTGTTGAGACCCGGACTAAACTCATGGTTTGTAAGCACGCGAACTGTCTCTCCTAGTATATTTAATATCGATATTTTAAGAATCTGCTCATCAGGAATATTGAATCTTATTTTTACGTTGGAGTTGAACGGGTTTGGATATGCTGGATACAATAAATATTTATCTGGAACAGTGGATGCAATATCAGTATTTAAAGATTCAGTCACACTGTTTATATAACCCGGTGTACCGTTTCCGCTTGAATAAGACCAGGACTCTGCTAATTCATTCGGCAACTCTGGAGATCTAAGTTCGAGTGTTGGTCCATTCCCATCAGGCTCGATTGGCCAGGGCAATGCATCATCGTACTCAAGCTGATCTATGAGCACACCAGAAATATCAAACAGGCTTATTGATTCACCGCCTCCGCTTAGTCCAAACTCAAAAGGACCAAACACATTTTGCGTCTCATTAAAAAAGTTGAAAAAAGCATTAACATCTTGTGCCAACACTATGTAGCCACCAGAGTCAATAATTGTTGAATCAGGCAATGTATAGCGATGGTCTTCATTCTCATCAGTAAAAACCCAGCCGGAAATATCTATATTATCTGTCCCATTATTATAAATTTCAATCCAATCTTTAGGATCAAATTCATCTGAGCTGTTATAGTTTATTTCATTTATTACTATGTCCAGAGTGTCACCACCAAGATATGGTTCAAACATAGCTGTCAGCGTAAAACCATCTGCGACCTGAATTTTCATGGACTGACTAGAGTCCGGAAACTGTGACCACCCTGAAAAAATATATCCTATATCGGGGATAGCGGTTACCTCAATAGGAATGCTTGGATAGTAATATCCCCCCCACGGGTAAACCTCAGGGGTTACAGTATTGATTTGTATTTTACCTTCACCAGTGGAAGAAACATGAAATAATGTATAAGCAAGGCTTGGCAGATCAAAATAATTTCGAATGTGCTGCCTCATATACATAGACCTGTTTTGAGCAAAATTTTCCATAATCTGAATATGATAGTCCCAGTCTTGTGCAGAATTAGGCCAGCGATTTCGATGTGTGGGAATTATGTTTTCTATGTTGGAAGTCAGGGAGTCTAATCTGTTTATTAAATAACTTGATTTAAATATTGTGTTTAAACGATCAGAAAAAATATTAATAAAACGATTTTTATAATTATTATTCTCAAGAAGTTTCCTAAATAATAAGGTAGACCAGGGAGGATTTGGCCAACCTGGACCATTTGGCTCTGTAGCAAACTCTAGCGTGTTAAAATCATAGCCAAGGCCCATCCAGGGGATGCCAAAACCGAAATCAGTATCATATAAAATCCACCTCCATAAACCATCACTAGAATGTGGCCTCCAGTATTTTATATTATTCCCGGGCCAGTCACGGTTATCAATATATATTTGCGCAATATTATAGTTTATATGATTGTCTATGTCGATCCATTTTGATAAAGAGTCATAAACCAGAGGATTGGTCATGTCTGAGTTTTCAACATAGTTGATTAACTGATTATAATTATCCATGGTTCCCTCGTTTGCATTCTGAACCTCTATCAGATCTAACTCATCAGGGTCAACAGGGTGATGGTTTGCGATAAAATGCTCACTCACTTTTTCACGAAGATTATACAATCCCCAGAATTCTCCATTTAGATAGACCAACATTGGCCGGTAGGCCTGATAATCCAGGTCTATATTATCAAACAAACTTGTCATGTACCCATCTCGTAGCATCGTAAAATTCCAATCATTTCCAGAATTTCTTAATACAAAACTTTGATAACTATCAATGTCCAAGTCAGGAAATAGCGGATAATCAAACTCATTTGCTCCGTAATACCCTCTCGCAAAAAGAGAAAATGATTTTTGATCTTGCCCTCTGCTCCATCCACCAAAAATTTTTACCCCACCTGGTGAAGAAAAATATGTACCATCATTTTCCAGAAGCTCAATATATATAGGTTTTTCCCAATCTTCCCAAAAGTTTGCCCCAAAATGCGGATAATCTGGCGATGCATTTGGCCCCATCACGTATATACCTGTGTAGTAATCAAAAAAATTATCAGGTGCGGTAGATAAAAACATCGTTGGAAAATTATAACTAACATTATCAAGTATATAGGTGGCAGTTTTAACAGGTGATTGCAGCCAACCGTCTTTAAATGCTGTTGCCCGAATCACTGTGTTATCTTGAACGTAAACAGGTGTTCCAGAATATAAATATGAATCTGTACTTGGCTCTGAACCATCAAAAGTATAATAAATATCTACATCCGTATCTTCACTGTATATACCAACAAATATCGATGACTCATCATAAAACCCTGTAGAATGAGACAAACTAAGCTCACTAAGCACGCCCAACACTGACTCGTCCCCATTTGGGTAACCAGGTGTTGGGATCATAAACATTCCAATATTCTCTCCATCGTTCACTCTCCCTATTGAAACATCAGGCATAAGATTTTGGGTATATAATGAGTCTATAATAACACTATCTAAATCTGTAATAACAACCGTTTCCCCAGATGCGCTAATTTTAAAATTTGTATGGAGCATTGAGCCGGGCAAACCAATCTCATCTGCCACTTCTGATGCATCGTCTATAACAATGTCTCTGCCAATAGTAAGGAATGGAATACAAGACATATCAGAGGAATTAATATCAAAATTATGAACCTGTATTGCTAACACATTTTGACCATCAGCGACCCATGTGTCTAATGAGTCTACCCAATAAAGCGCTGGGCTACCACCATTATACATCTGAGCCTCTATCCAGCCATCAGTTCCTTGATCATGGCTTGGGGGATTTCCTGAAACATTAGATCGTGCAAATTCAGAACCATTTAAATATGCTACAAACCCATCATCATAGTCTATATGTAGGGCAATTTTTTTTACATGTTCTGAATCTAAAATGTAAAACGATTTTCTAATATAGATTGATGTCGCTGGCGCAATTACCGTATTATCATCATTGTCGCCATAGCCAAATCCACTTGGTCCAATATCCCACCCCATGGGACTAAAACTCAACTGATTCCAATTGGTTGGGGGGGGCTGGTAACCTATAAAATACCTCCACTGATCACCCCAGTTAATAATGGTCTCCCATTGTGCAATAATATCTGTTCGATCTTTGTCAGATGCCATAACCAGTAAATATTGTTCAGGTCCAACAGAAATATTTGGAACCCTCCATTTAAACAAATTGTTTACATCATCTGACAGTCCCCAATTATAAAGTGAAACACTGTTTGCAGAGGGGTTGTATAGCTCTATCCAGTCTGGGGTATCGCCATCTTCATCATAAAAGGTGGTCTGATTTGAGGATACAATCTCATTTATTTGTATCGTTTGGGATGTAACACTTGAAAAGATTACAAGGGTAAATAAATAAATTTTATTAATCATAGCTAGATAACGATTTACACCACAATAAAAATTAGTGGTTTAATAATTTTTCTACTTAAGTAACATAATTTTATCATAATTTTTTTTTCCATTAACTATTGAACGAATTACATAAATACCATTTGCCGCTATTTTCGCATCCCACAAAAAATATGTTGTCCCCGGTTGAAGAGCTCCTTCATATATAGTATGAACTTTTCTTCCTACCAGATCAAAAACATCTATAGATGCACTACTTTTCACATGTGAAAAAATAGGAATAGAAATGTTATTATTAAAGGGATTGGGATATGGTTTTTCTAATTTAAATAAAGAAGGGGCGCTCCCCATACTTGACAATGAATTTTCCAGATAAATCTCTATCCCATTGATAAACGGCCCAGCATGAGTATATCCAACACCATATATATCAGCTGAGAGATAGATGTCTAACACCCCATCTAAGACCTCAATATTATTTAATACAATAATATGGGCTGTATGCGGTTGTGTATACGATAATATATTTAAATTTTCGATAACTACATTGTCCTCGATTGTAATATCAAAAACTCTGTCACCGGGATTGTCATAGTGGTTTTCAGAGAACAACATTTTCAAAGTATACACTCCCGGTTTTAGCCTAACCTTATAAGATGCCACTCTGTTCAGAGAAGACCTGTAAATAATATCATTTTCCGTATTTTGAATATCTATTTCATTACTAATATTCTGAAAATTGCCCGCAACAAAACCATATTCTTTATCTGGTCCCCATATCTGATCCCCATAATAATCCAATGCAAAGGCACCACCCGCATTGATTTTAATTGTATCTCCTAAAGGTTCTGGAATATTAATCCAGACAATATCAGATTGTAATATATTTTGACTATCATCTTGAATATTATACACTCCCATTACATTCATACTAAGTGCATCCGTATCCATCATAAGATTAACAGTTCTATGATCACTATAAAACAGGGCATTAAGAAAAGAAACGCCCGCTAAATTGTAGTTTACTACATTCGCAGCGCTTTCATAGGTAACCTCTTCACTAAATCGAACATTCAAAGAATTATTGTACTGCCTAGACCATATTACTTTTGGGGCTGAATAATCAACATAGCCTATATCTGATATTGTAGTTAAACACAAAATCATTTTTCCATTCTCAAAATGTATGTTGTCTTCAATAAAAAGAGATTGATTCCCTCCCCAAGTATGATCATGACTTTTCTCCCATTTATTATAATCAAAAGTGTCAAAATCATCTTTCCACTGAAAAGTAAAATTTGAATCACTTCCCGTGTCTCCTTCGCCTGGTGTGTAGGCTGAATAGCTCACGTAATCGTAGTATGAAAACCTTGGCAATATTTCAGGATTCCAGGATCCAACCCAGTCTTCATATACTGGGTTCCATATATTCATCATGATTTTTTGTGAGTAATGAATAGAGTCTATGTGTTCTCCCGATTGCCTATAAACCTCATCGCCATCAATGAACCATGCGACATATTCAGGGGTCCATTCAAAACCATAAACATGAAAATCCTCATGTGGGTTGAACGGAACATAGTGCTGTCTTATATGAGATTTCTGACCCCATGTAATCGTATTAAAATCCACAACATGATCATAAACACCCAATATCTCAATATCAATTTCAGACCATGGCGTGTTTGGATTATCATCATTATATGTAAAAAAAGAAGACACCAGCCCTTCACCCTGGGCCGGCTTATATCTAGCTTCAAATTTTCCATATAGGTATGACTCGTGCGTCCGGAGTTCGGCTCCTCGATAAAGTTGCCCAAAAGACCAACTTATAATCAGAACTGCAGTGACTGATATTCTCATGATTAATTTAATTTTGAGCCATAATCAAGCCTATCATCTGAGGTAAGGATTGGAAACGAAGGGACAACAATCGGGTAGGCTAAGCCTTTCTGGGTAACCAGCATGTCTTTAGATGTCAGCTCTATATCTTCAAATTCATCCGTATTAATCCTAATTTTATTTGAGTATTTAATTTGTAAAGAGTCAATCAGATTATTATACAAAATTCTCTTTTTCTTGGGGTTCCCTCTTTTTGCATTGGCTAAAGTTATAAAGCGTTTGCTTGCATATGCATCATGCCACATATACACATTAGTTGTAACTCTCCAATCTTTATCTAAATCTAGATCGTAACATTTTTCAGTAATCGCCTTATCTCTTAAAAGATCCGCTATAGATAGTTTAAGCTGGTTACGAAAATCTCCTATACTGATTTGTCTTTTCCTAAACACTAGGGGGTGAGATTGAATCAGTTGATTTAAATCATTTACAGTCCATTCCTTATTGTCATAACTGAAAATTATATCATCCAGAGAAAGGTTCGTTTTATCATTTATAACAATTTTTTTAGGCTTTTCAATGTCTTCCCAAAGCGCCTTGCTTATCGCCTGTTTTTTGATTTCAACATCATTAAGATATACCTTTGATGCTTCATATGCATATTGATCAAAAACATCCGGATTGAAATCAATTGTATGTCCGGTCATGATTCCCTCTATATAGGATAAATATTCTTTCTTAGCCGTTTTTTCTTTAACCATGTCTCTTGTGTCATTCCATCGGATTTTTTGCTCCTTTTCTGTTATGGTAAACTCATCTTTCCATTCTAGAACCTTCATAATTAAATAGCTGCCATCATCATTAGCAAATGGGCCTACAATCTGGCCTTTTTCTATCTGATCTTTAAATAATTGCCTGTGGATCACATCCGGCTCTTTATCAAAGAAATTAATTTCCTTTGAAGGAACCTCACCGGTCCATATTCCATCATATATCTCTGAAAAAGAAAAATTTTGTAATAACAAATTTTTCATTTCTTCTGCGGTTTCCAGTCCCTGATTACCGTCTTGTGCGGTGAGAATCTCATAACCATTGGATGTCAATATGGTTTGCAAGGTATCAATGATTTCGGAGTCGTCATCGATGATCAAAATGGTTTTTTTTTCAGACATGTCCTTGTACTTTCATGACACGATGATCGTGAACAGAGGATTTAAGTAAGTATTATTACGCTCGCTCACTGATTGTGCTTGTATCGAAATGAGTATAACTTGAAATTGCAAAGTAGAGTATTTTGTCCAGGGATTGGGAACTTCCGTTTGTGTTAGGTAACAAGTGCCAAGTGAAAACGGGGCGCATTATCTTGAAGACGAGTATAGATGAACTCAGAGATTATTGAAAAATAACTGGAAGTATCGGATCTGCTGAACCTGGAAGACTTTAAAAAGACGGGTCCCTTGCTTTTGCCATTAGGAAGGTTTTTCGGGGCAGAAGTGCCGTTGTTCACGAAGGCACAAAGGACCATTCTAACCAAAAAGAGCACTCTTTATCAGCACAATCACTACAGTTGTTCCAATCGGCCTTTTTTCGTTCATTATGCAGAACCGGGAAGGAAATCAGAGGCTATATTATCAGAAGGAGATGTGAAACAGTTGTTTGTCAAAATGGTGAAAGCCTTGACGCACCTGTTTGACCTAAGAGATTTTCGGAGCTACGGTTAACTGTTAGCACAAGCCGTGCAGTCAATGCGTGGTCTTGTGAATAAATTCATGGCGAAAACACTTTCTGATTGATGATCTATGACAGAGTTTCCTGTCGATTCCAATGAGCTTGAGCGTACCAAAAAACAGATCCGAGATCTGGTCAATGAGGTTGCGCGTCTTTCACGGTCAGAC
>CAJWMI010000063.1 GCA_913043185.1 uncultured Fidelibacterota bacterium
CAGGGTCAGAGTTTGCAAGTTCTTTTACTTTTGACATTACATAATTGTTGTACTCACTCTCTCTGAATTTTTTAAGCACCCAGTAAGGATAGTGGGTGAAGTCATGTTCCCCATTTTCATCTTCCCACTTGCCGGCCCAGTTGACTTGCATAAGCCCTCTTTTATCAATCGGAATACGAATGCTTGACCTGTTGTGTTCATCAGGAAAGGGGAGAGGTATTCGCAGATGTTTTCCAGGTATAATTTCAACATCTTCAAAGCTTACGCCATAATGATCAAGCGCGAGTGCCAGACCCGCGTTAGGGAACAGGCGGTTTTCATACTTGCCAACAAGCGGATATCTCCTGCTTATTCCATCGTCCTCTGCCACGGTTTGAAAAAAGTAGGTCCCCCTGCTTGATTCAATTAATTCATCAACCGGGGGGTCAATATCATAGAAATCATTAATAGTTTCAAATTCTCCAGGTGTTATTATTTTAAAAAACCCTTTCTCTTCTAAGATCATCAGTCTGGCATCTTTTTCTTGAGTTCGTTTTTTTACTGGCATCTTTTTCGAAGGCTGAGGGAAGAAGGTATAGCCGAAGTATATATTTTTTGCTTCTGCTGCCGCATTTGCCAGGTCAATGTCTGGGTCAGGAAAAAGAGCCCTAACCTCTTTTAATGTTAAGACGCTGTCACTAACACTGGTAACATCATTGTATTCCAGTTTTCTCTCTTGGCGTTCAATAAAAAAAATATCAAAAGCAAGAGCATTCATTTGGTGCTCTTTCGCGGCTAAGATTGAGGGGATATGTTTCTCCCTGCTCCATGGCCACCTGCCGACTATTTGTAGGCTTTTACTATCCATATCCAATGTTGCAATATCATCTCTGGTTTCAATTTTTCCTCTGTTTAGGAACCTAAGGTCTAGTAATTTATTTTCCATCCCCTCATAAAGTTCAAGCCAGGTCAGAAAAACAAAAATGATCGCAACTCCAAAGGCAATAATGATATATGGATAATCTTTTTGCATACTGATGTTATCTAGTCATAGATAGTAGGCGTGATAAACATAAGCAGTTCCCGCTGTTCTTTTTGGACCGAGGTGGTTTTGAAGAAGTAGCCAATAACGGGGATTGCACTTAATATCGGAACATACTTTTTGTTTTGTATAATATTGTCTGCTATAAGCCCGCCAATAATTACGGTCTCACCATTATAAACAGATACCTGTGTCTGAACAGTTCGCTTCGTAGACCTTGGCTTATCGGTAGATATTTCTGCAGCAGAAAGTAGTGCCTCTACAGTGGCATCAACTAAAAGAGTAATAATATTGCCTTCATTTATTCTAGGCGTCACCTGAAGCTTTATACCAATATCTTTTTCTTGTACCGTATTCATTGCACCATAAAAACCACCCATTCCCATAATATTGTTAGCGGCATTTGTCTGGTTCGTTGAGCTTGAGCCAGACGTATTTGTATTACCGGAATTAAGTCCCTCAATATACACTGTCGTGGAAACCTCTGTTACCGCCTGGTGATTATCAAGCGTGGTAACCTGAGGGCTTGACAGTAGCTTACTCCTGCCTCTTGCCTGCATTATCTTAAGGGCTGAGGTAAGCTGTGTTGCATTAAGAGTGGCGATTGTGATATTATTCATACTGATCGGAAAATTAACCGTGTCATTGGCATTGCCGCCTAGCTGAACAGGGCTATTGGTCCAGTCAACGCCATAAGACTTTGAGGTGTCTAACTGCGTCTCAATAAATTTAATTGCAATGTTGATGTTTTTAATCGGCTTGTCTAGCTGTTTAACCATTTTCAGGATGCGAGAAATATTTTCTTGCACGTCGGATACGATAGCCATATTGGGAGGCCCGGTCTGTCCTGACATAGAGGCCACTGGTAAGAAAGACTGTACCGTTCCTCTAGAGGTTAGAACTGTTGACAGTGGCGCTTGAAGATCATTAGAGTTAATATACTTTAGCCGGAGCACTACAGACTCAAGCTCTCCAATAAGCTGCGTGTCAAGGTCTTTTACAATGATAATATTATCCTGCACAAAATAACTATAGTTGTTTGGCTTAAGAATTGCATCTAGTGCAGCCTTAACTGTTACATCCTCTAGATTAGCGGTGATTGTATCTTCAATATTGGGACTGATGACAATATTTAATCCTGTGAGCTCTCCAATCATCGTCAGCACATTTCTAATGTCAGAGTTTTTAAGGTTTATAGACATTTTGTCCATAAGTCTATAGCGCTCATTCTCTTGCTCAGCCAGGTCAATTTTTGAATATGCTGGATCACTCCACTGACATAATACGATAGTTTGGATCGCAATTATTATAATTAATAACTTATTATACACCTAGTTTCCTACATTTCTTGTGACCGTAGTGTTGCCATTTCTAAAGGTGATCTGATCGTTTTCAATCCTCTCAATTAATATATCATTGTTTAAATAATCACCCTGCCTAAACCTTCGATTATCAATCAAAACAACCTTCTCATTATTAAACTCCGCAACGATTTCAACGTTATATCTTTCCAGGTTTTTTAGAAGTATTGATTTTTCAATATCTTGTTGTTTTTCACTGTTTATTGATCCACTTTCAACATCCGCCTCGCTGGATAAGGCGACATTGTTAAACGGATTTCTTTGCCAACCCACAAGCTGAGAAGAGGACCTAGAGGATCTTCTTTTTGTTGTGGGCGCGGAGGAAACTGAAGCAGTTATTGGCGTACTTGCCTCCTGCACAGAATTTTCTGCGATTACTTTTTTAGTTCTTTGGGTTTTTGCTTTCCGTGGTTTTTTTGAACCTCCAGATCCAGATGACTGACTTACCTGATCAACAATCATAATTACCACGGAAATACCCAACCCTATTAATAGATTTCTAAGTCTAGGGGTCATGACGACCAGTAATTTAAACTAAAACGTGGTTTAACTAACGGAAAATATTATAAAAGCTGACAATCAATAAATAATAAAAAAGTATTAGAGATTTTTGAGTTTCTTTTCAAGTAGAGAAACGGCAAAGCTTTGGTCTATATCTTTTCCTGTTTTTTCTTTAATGTATTTAACTATCTTGACAATATCAACTATGCTTGTTGCGCCTGTTTTTTGTATTGCCTCCAAGACAATCTCTTCATCTGTAATTTCTGCCGCGGAGTCTTTATCCACAGAAGATACACTGTTATTAGCTTTATTCGTAGAGCCAGCAAAACCTTGATTATTTTGAATAATGCCCATGTTGTCGTTACTGATTTTTGTATAAATGTAGGAGATAAATGAAATTTTTTGTTCTCCCTCATTATAGGGGTTTTGGGATATTTGTATGTTGCTTATCGTAAGATAATAGTTTGTAAAGGATAACTGATCTAGAAAATTACCAAAGTCAATAAAGCTTCCTCTAAGTTCAACATCTATCGGATATTTTTCTACAGTGAGAGTTTCTTGAGTCTCAGGAACTATAATTTGTTTTTCATCTAGCGGGGCCAGGGAAGGATTAAAATTATCTATGGCAAGTTTATTTTTTTCCATAAGACTAAACAACATCTTAGTAACATTGTCAAACTGACTATCCGTTGGAATTTTATTAATTAAAGTAGTTAGATCTTCCTTTAGCTCTGTCCACTCTTTTTCAATCAAAGGGAATTTATTTTTAATCTGAGAGTATTTACTTTTTTCACTTTTCAACTGGTTGTAGCTATCGCTTATGCTTTCTAACGAGTTGTTTAGTTCACTAAAATACATAAAATACCATCCTGCACATGAGAGGAAAACAAAACCAATTATACCAATAAAAAGATTTTTTTGTTTATCCATTATAGCTCACACTTTAGCTCAAAAGTCATATTATCAATGTCCATTCCGCTCGTTGTCTTTTTATTAATCACATCAATCTTTTTAAACAGTCCAGAATATTCAACCTGATTGATGAAGTTTGAAAAATATCGTTCTTTTAACGCTGGATTAGCGACGATAGCACCAGTAACTCTGGCGAAATCCTTATTCTCATCAACAATCGTGATTACTTTCTCCAGTGAATTACCCACATGGATCCAGTCACCACGTTCCCATCCTCTTTGAAATGAAATCATATCTAGGGTTATTTCTTTCGGGGTATTATAACTGAAAAATCTCATTACACTAATACTTAGATTAGAAAGTTTTGACTCCCTAAGTAAAACATCTAACTGTTTTGTAATCATATTTTTTTCTGCAGATACTTTTTCAAACTTGTTTTTTATGGGCGCAATGCTAGAGGCCTGAGATTTAATAGTACTTAACTTCGACTCCATGATCTCATGATTGTGATTTGTCCAACCAGAAAGAGCAGTAACCCCTATAAATATTGCGGCCGCGGCGGGAATACTAAATTTATTTCCTAGCCTAAATTTTTCTGATTCTTTAAACCTGTCTGGGAGCAAGTTTACAGTTTTATCTATATTAAGCGCGGCACCAATTGCTAGAGTTAATGCAGGGTGAGACAGATCAAAATTTTCTCTCTCATCTTCATCAGGAAAAAATGCAATATTTTTTATAGGGTCTAGATACTCAACATTTACATCGAGCTGGGTCTCCAGATATTCATCCAAGAACAATATTTCTTCTGAACATCCACTTAAAAATATTTCCGAGATATTGTCTGATGGAAATGTCTGGGCCATACTGTTGAGAGCTCTTTCTAGTTCCTGGTCCCAGCCCTCAATAACCGGACGCATGGCCTCATCCTGAGGTTTCTTTTGCATGTTTATGGAATTATCTTTTGTCTCTGACTTTAGGATTGATGGAGGAACCCGACACCAGTCTCTTTTGTCCCACTTTGCCTTTGAAGAGGTTGACCTATATTTCCATGCATCAGTGAGGTTTTGAATGCCCAGGTCTAAGGGGACTATTGCATCAGGATAGCCCTGATTATATCCCAACAGAAAACTTTCAATCTCACCAATATGAAAGATAAGGATTATATCATGCTTTTTCCCGGGATAGTTCCACCTGAAAGCACTGAGGACTGCCTGTGCTGCCGGAGGCCACATCCTCACATCCCAATTTTTTTCTGAAAGTGTATTGGCAGGTGACTCCATGTATTCAGCGTTTGCAACGCCTATAATATTTTTCCCTTGTTCAAGCTCAATCGCATCAAAAATAATATCATCTGAGTTGAACGGGAGATTCTTTTTAGCATCATATTCTATGATCATTTCTCTTTCTTTTTTATTTTCAATAGGAACCATGACGGTCTTTAAAAGAGCAGAGGTGTTATTCATTGTGAACGATATAGGTATGCCAGAGTGTAGTTTTTTAATTGTTCCTGAGGAAACCTTGCTCCCTTTTTTCTCTAGTTTTGTTGTTAGTTGATCATATGCTTTTCCAATAGCTACTGAAAAACCAGTGGGATTTCTTTTTGGATCAAGCTTTGGTTTGTTTGCTGAAAATTTGTCTGAGCCAATAATAGATTTTATTCCACCTTTATCCTGGATCAAGGCAGAGTAAATATGTCCCTGGTCCAGGGCAATCCCAAGAAGCAATTTTTCTTTTTTAAGAGGCGGGGTGCTGACATTAGCAGGGTAGGAGCCGATACTTCTTTTTAACCTTTTCTTTCTTCTCTGGTACCATTTACTCTCTTCTTCATCTTCTAATATTTCTTCTTCTAGCTCATCATCTTCTTCATCTTCTTCATTCCCGTACAGATCACCAATAACATCGTCCTCAGATACTGACTCTCCAATTTTTCCACTGCCTTCTTTTTTCCCTCCTTTTCTGAGAATGTCAAACAATTTGTTAACGGCAACATCTTTTTTTTCTTCAGGCTCTTGTTTTTCTTCTTCCTTGGTTACTTCTTCTTCAGGCTCTTCTTCTTTTTCAATGAGACCATCTGGAACCTTTCCTCCGACTGTGTTTTCTACAATGGCCAGGCTAACAACCTCTTCTTTTTCGCTGATCATATTAAGCAGAAGCTGGTGGCAAAGTTTGTTTATTTTTCTAGGATAGCCCTGGGTCTGATTGTGGATAGCTCTTAAAGCCTCATCCGTAAAATACTCTTTGTCACCGCCACCTCTTTCTGTTAGCCTGTGTTTTATAATTCCTTCTACTGACTCATAATCAAGAGGCCCTAGTTCAAAGTTGAATGTTATCCGGTCTTCAAAATTAGGATACTCATGAATGATTGAGGTCATCTCTGGTTGACCAAAGATCACAAGCTGTAAAAGTTTAAAGTCATCGGTTTCAAAGTTTAAAAGGGTACGAAATACATCCAAGAACTCTCCCTTTAAATTCTGCCCCTCATCAATTACCAATACGAGAACTCGACCCTCTTCTACTCCAGCATTGATCAGGTGGTGCTCGATCTGGTTTCTGCAGTCAATTACTGAGGATCCGGCCTCTTCTTCAATCCCAAAAAGATCAACAAGATGCTGTAAGAGAACGAGCTCAGACTCAAATTTTGGATCAAGCACAGGGTAAAAATCAAATTTTACATCGTCCTCAGATGCAAAATTCTGAATCAGTTTTCGGCTTATAGTTGTTTTACCTGTTCCAATACCTCCTCGAACAACAGACAAGCCTCTGCGCATTCTTATGGCAAGCTCTAAACCCTCAAGGCACTGTTTGTGTTCTTTAGCAGGGAAGAATAGATCTGGATTCGGGGATGTGGTAAAGGGGTCAGCTTTTAGGCCGATTGATTCAAACAGTTCCAAATTTGCCTCTGGGCTCTATTTTAAAAATAACCAATGCTAGAATATATCATAAATGCTCCTGAAATAAGCAGGAACAAGCCAAAGGGGATACGATATTTCATAAACGTTGGGTCTGTCATATACACCCGGTTCGCCTGTCGCTCAAGTGAAAAAATTGCTTTTGGCGTTAGTAGCAGCATTAAACTAAAGATTAGAGCTAAGACCCCAATAATAATTAAATACTCTGTTGACTCATTTATCAGTGAATAGATAATAAAAATTGCAGCTCCAAATAGGCCGATTCCAAAGGGTACGCGGTACTGCATAAACGTTGGGTCTGTCATATATATCTTGTTTGCCCTTCTTTCAATGGAAAGTATTGTGTTTGGGGCTGTCAATAGGAGAACCCCGAAAAATATGGCTATAGCACCAATGGTGAGTATGTATATCATACTTTTTCCTTAATCAACTAGTCTTAAATATAGGTATAAAATTACTTTTTATGTTCGGAAAGAATCATTCCCTATTTTAATAACTTCTTATAAAAGAGATAGAAATTATTATAATCAAATAAGACATTCCTTCAAACTTTCACTAACGAAAGTTGCTTGGACTTTTATAAACAACGAAATATTTGAGCTCGTTTGTTCTATAATAGTTATATTAATCAAATTTTGCAGCATACAATCTATTTCTAATGGTTTAAGAATATGTTGTGTTCTTAATGATAAAAAATGGTTTTCAAGAGCATTGATTATGGCCCTACGTTGGCAGTTTATCATTGATTCTTCTGAGGTTTCCATTTCATTGTATTCATAGTTGAATTCACCAATCAGTGTAGCTGTTTCCTGTCTGTTATTTTGGGAATAAGCAAAAAATAAAAAACAGATAATAATTAATATCTTTTTCATAAATGTTTTTGGTTACAACATAGGAAATATAAGCCTAAAGACTTAATTAATTCACT
The DNA here is from genome assembly GCA_913043185.1 of uncultured Fidelibacterota bacterium. The sequence goes on from CAJWMI010000063.1 coordinate 7,633, forward strand.
ATCTCTAGTATTCAAGATATGATCCTGGAATAATCATGTTTTGAAAGCCATAGGGAGTGCCAAAAATTGGTGGTAACGAACCCTTAGAAATCGTGCTGGCAGACAAACTAAGTCCATAAGCTGAAACTAGTGACCCTACAATAGATGATGAACCCGAAACATTGCACGTCTGGGCTAGACTATAGATCGCTCCATAAAAGCTTGTATTATTACTAATCGAGGTGATTCCGCTTTTATTTATAGACAGTCCATATATGGTACTGTTGTCGGTGTTAAGCCCTGCGCCACTATATAGAATAACAGAACTGTTTAAGTTTGAAATTCCGGTTCCCAAAGTTGAGCCATTTTCGACTGATATCTGGCTATTTGAAATTATTTCAATATTTCCTGATAACGTTGTTGAATTAAATGTGATATCACCTGATGCTAATATTTTTCCGGGACCATAGATCGTACAATTGTTAAAAATAATATCATTCGCATTTTGTATAGTACTATCAACGTATTCATTATATAGTGTTATATTGGAACTATTGATAGTTAGCGCGGAAGAACCACCGCCTGTTTCTTCTTCTGGTTCTTGATAAAATTCGACCTTTATTTCCCACCAATAGCTTGCTCCCCCAGGAGTATAATTAATAGCTGAAGAAGGATAGACACTAGCGCTCACACCAGTACCGCTCATATTTACACTTTGGCTACCGCTAAATTCAAGGTCCCAGTTTCCATCATCTCCTGCACCATACATTGTTCCAAAGTTGTGACCGCCAATGGTAACATTACTTAAATTCTCGTTAGACCCGCTGAAATCTCCCCTGACCCAGATATTTTTTATAATTATATGGTCATCTGATTCTACGTCCCCGCCTAGATTAAAATTCCAGCTCCGTGTGCTATTATTTGTATTTTCTCCATGTTGTAGGGTAAATGCGCCTTCCTCGCTTCCGGCACCACTGGTTTCTTCATCTGCTGCCTGTTCACAGCCACCTGTAGGTGGGAACTGAATATTATCGATGAACCATCCACCGCTACACCCACAGCATCCGTCTATGGTATCATATTCAAAGCGGATCTTTGTATTTGCTGTCCCGCTTGATGCGGGAATATTAACTGTATGGGTGATCCATTGCGATTGGGTATTCCAAAAAGATTCGGTATAGTTAACTAATGTTTGCCAACTGGAGCCTCCATTATATGAGATCCTTACGTGCTCTCTGTCATAATAGCCGCTTTCATTACACATCCAGGTATCGAATATCAAATTTCCTCCTGCACTAGCATCGAATACCGGACTCTCAATATAACTATGTTCCATACCGCTGCTACCGCTGTTAGGGGCACCATATGCTTTACTCCCAAGGTTGGCTCCGTTACCTGCACTGTTAGAGATATTCCAGGTATTTATACCACTGATGGTGCCTTCTGTCCAACCGGCTGCTCCGTTTTCGAAATCTACTATTGGACAAGGGTCTGGTTCACCATCTCCATCTCCATCTCCATCACCTGTACCTCCCCCTTCTGGAAGAGTACTTAGTAGTGTAGTAAAATAACTACTATTATGTAGTGGAATGGCAGGTAAAGGTGCTGGGTGCTGGGTGCCACCTGAGCCCGTTGAGGTGTATGCGGTACCAGTTAGGTTAGCACCTGAAATATTGCCATTATAGTAAATATCGCCATTTACTGTGCCTCCTGATTGAGAAAAAGACCCTACATATGAATCAGCTATAGTGGTCCAGGTTGCTGTATTTCTATTTGCATTATGCCCATTTCCAGTTTTGTCATAGGCTATATTTCCTGTGCCCTCATCAAAATCCCAATAAGCCACCAAACCTGTTTCATTGCCTGTTAGTTTATTATTCATGTTTGCCTGAATTTCTGACTGAGTTCTGGCGACATTCCATATTCTAACCTCATCTATTTGACCTTTATGATGATAGCCGTATCCAGCATGCCCAATTGTTACAGGATCTGTACTTGTAGATGGGGTTGTTACTGGAGAAGTATCGGTTCCAGCCGAAGGATCTAGTTGGCCATTTAAATATAGTTTAGCAGTACCACTGCCTCTGACAGCTGCCATATGATACCATTGACCAAGTTGTACTGCAGTATTAAAGCGAGCATCGGTTCCTCCTCCGGATCCATATTGTTGGAATAAGAAAATCCCATCTTGATGATACCAGACTCCATAATTACGCGGGCCAGAGGCACCTTTTCCAACGACTCTTGTCCAACCCCCAGAATGATTATCTATTTTAAACCATACCTCTACACTCATATCACCAGGAATCCTCAAGGCTGTATTATCAGGAACTACAGCTTGATCATTGCCATCAAAGTTCAGAGCCTTCCAAGGGATACCATTTCTATTACCAAAAAAAGCAAGGTTGAATGCATCAGGATATGAGGACACAAAAAGACGTGTATTTCTGGTCGCATCATTTATGTATGCGGAGCTATTTATCATTGCATAGTGAGAATAGGGGAGGGGACTGTTATTTTC
>CAJWMI010000064.1 GCA_913043185.1 uncultured Fidelibacterota bacterium
CAACATCTTGAGCTACGTCAACTAATCTACGAGTTAAATACCCGGCATCAGCTGTTTTTAATGCTGTATCAGCCAAACCTTTTCTAGCACCATGTGTAGATATAAAATATTCAAAAACTGATAACCCTTCTTTGAAATTAGAGGTAATTGGAGACTCAATAATTTCACCTACTCCGCCTTTCATCGATTTTTGAGGCTTGGCCATCAGTCCACGCATACCAGCGAGCTGTTTTATCTGATCTTTACTACCCCTAGCGCCAGAGTCAGTCATCATAGCAAGAGCGTTAAATCCTTCATTATCTTTGTTAAGCTCGTCCTCCATTACTTGAGCAATATGATTCGTGGTATGTGTCCATACATCAATTACCTTATTATACCTTTCGCCTTCGGTTAAAACATGCCTATCAAATTTTCCTTTTATATCTGCAACTTTATCATAGGCAATTGATAGAATATTATCTTTTTCGTGAGGGATTAAAACATCACTTATGGATATTGAAAGACCACTATATGTTGCCATATTAAAACCTAGATCTTTTAAATCATCAAGAAAAATTACCGTCTTATAGTTACCTACGATCAAGTAACATTGGTTAACTACATTAGTCAATAACTTCTTATCAATTAAACTATTAACATATTCCATCTCATCGGGAAGTATTGAATTAAAAATTGCTCTCCCAACGGTAGTATCCTTAATCCAGCTATTTTCATGCTTTAAGTTAATTTTCGCATGAAGTCCAATCACTCTATTCTCATAAGCCATTAATACTTCATCTATAGACCCAAAAATTTTACCTTCACCTAAATCACCATCTTTTAATTTTGTAAGATAATATGAACCTAGAATCATATCTTGGGATGGAACAGCTATTGGCTGGCCGTTTGCAGGATGGAGAATATTATGACTAGCAAGCATCAACATTCTTGCCTCCATTTGAGCCTCAAGAGAGAGAGGAACATGGACTGCCATTTGATCACCGTCAAAATCAGCATTAAATGCGGAACAGACTAAAGGATGTAGTTGTATTGCCTTACCCTCAACTAAAATAGGCTGAAAAGCCTGAATTCCAAGCCGATGAAGTGTTGGCGCCCTATTCAACATAACTGGATGATCTTTTACAACATATTCTAAAACTTTATAAACAACTGGTTCACAATTCTCAATCATTAATTTCGCACTTCGAGGTGTTTGGGTATAACCCCTATTCATTAGCTCACGAATCATATGTGGCTTAAATAATTCTAATGCCATATTTTTTGGCAAGCCACACTCCTGTAATTTTAATTGCGGACCAACTACAATAACCGATCTTCCTGAATAGTCAACTCTTTTACCAAGCAAGTTTTGACGAAACCTTCCGGTTTTACCTCTTAACATATCAGATAACGATTTTAGAGGACGGCGGGAACCGCTCCTTATTGCTGTCTTCCTCCTACTATTATCAAAAAGCGCATCAACTGACTCCTGTAGCATTCTTTTTTCATTCCTCAGAATCACATCAGGCGCTTTTATCTCCATAAGTTGCTTCAATCTATTATTTCTAATAATAATCCTACGATATAAATCATTAAGATCACTAGCTGCAAATCTACCGCCCTCAAGAGGGACCAACGGTCTTAATTCAGGCGGAATAACAGGCAATATGGAAACTATCATCCATTCTGGTTTATTCAACCTTTTTTTTGTGGGATCAGGTACAAAAGAATAGGTTACTTTAAGCCGCTTTAAAGCATCAGCTCTTTTTTGCTTTGATTTTGAAGTCTTTACAATATCTTCAAGTTCCTTTTTTAGATCCATTATGTTAATTCTAGAGAGCATTTCTTTTATTGCTTCACCACCCATAGCTGCATAAAAATATTCATCATTATCTCTTTCTTCCTCTGTAACCGCAGCATAACCAAATTTTTCTTCTATATCCAAATACTCATCTTCTTCAATTAAATCAAAAGGTTTTAATCCACTATTAGCCGGTTCTAGAACCATATACATTTCATAGTAAATGACTCTTTCCAATTCTTTAGTGCTTCTACCTGCTAAATAACTTAGCTTGCTAGGAATTGACCTGAGATACCATATATGTACTATAGGTACAGCAAGTGTGATGTGCCCCATTCGCTCCCTACGAACTTTTTTCCTTGTTACCTCAACACCGCAGCGATCACATATTATACCTCTATATCTGATACCTTTATACTTCCCACAATGACATTCATAATCTTTAACAGGACCAAAAATCTTTTCACAAAATAGACCATCCTTTTCGGGTTTATAAGACCTATAATTGATAGTCTCAGGCTTTAATATTTCACCATATGAACGAGCTAATATTGCTTCAGGAGAAGCTAATCCTATAGTTATTGAACTATATTCTCTTGAAGTATCTAAGTTATTTGTTTGTATATAAGTCAATTGTATTCCCCTTAATAATTAATCTAGTTCTACGTCAACACATAGTCCCTGAAGCTCTTTAATCATAACATTAAATGATTCAGGTGCAGAAAAATCTGGCATCTGCTCGCCCCTAACGATGGAGTTATATACTTTCGATCTCCCTTCAACATCATCAGATTTGACTGTTAATATTTCATGAAGAGTATGTGCAGCTCCATAAGCTTGCAATGCCCATACCTCCATCTCACCAAATCTCTGGCCACCAAACTGCGCTTTTCCACCTAATGGCTGTTGTGTAATTAAAGAATATGGCCCAGTAGACCTAGCATGCATCTTATCATCTACCATATGACTTAATTTCATCATATATGCACTTCCCACTGTAACCGGGTTATCAAAGTATTCACCAGTTCTACCATCAATTAGTTTAGCTTTTCCAGTAATTGGCAATTTAGCATTTGTTAATTCATTTATCACTTGCTCAGGAGTTGCACCATTAAAGACTGGCGTAGAATACTTTTTACCAGAATCTAAACCAACCCATCCAAGCATGGCTTCATAAAGTTGCCCTAGATTCATTCTCGAAGGAACGCCTAATGGGTTTAATACTATATCAACAGGAGTACCATCTTCCATAAAAGGCATATCTTCTTCAGGAACAATCGTAGCAACAATCCCTTTATTACCGTGCCTACCAGCCATCTTATCTCCAACTTGAAGTTTCCTCTTTTGAGCTACATAAACTTTTGCCATTCTTAAAATACCTGGCTGAAGTTCATCTCCAACCTTTAATTTAAACACCTGCCTTTCTAACTGCGTTTCAATACGAATCCATTCTTTTCTAAAGGATATCCATATTTTAACTATCTTGTTCCATACCCTTTTGTCTTCAACCCAAGGCACGTCTTGGGCAAATCTTTCAAGATTAAATCCAGTAAGACGTTTTGTAGTTAGCTTGGTAGATTTTTTTATTAATGTTCGATTACTTGAAATACTTCTGATACCATTTGATATCTGATTTTTAAGCAATGACATTAGTCTTTCATCACGAGAAATTTTTAACTTCTTCTTATTATCTGATGCGTTTTTCTGATATGCTAAAATTTGTTCTCTTTCTTCAACCTTCGTTCGTTTTGCTTGTTTCTCAAATAATTTTGTTTTAATCACACAACCTTTAATCCCAGGTTCTGCTCGCTTAGATGCATCTTTTACCTCTCCAGCTTTTTCACCAAAGATAGCCCTCAATAGCTTTTCTTCTGGGGTAGGATCAGACTCTCCTTTCGGAGTAACTTTACCAATCAGGATATCACCTTCTCTTACTCTCGCTCCCTCTCTTACAATTCCCTCTTCATCTAAGTCTTTTGTTGCATCTTCACTTACATTAGGTATTTCAGGCGTCAACTCTTCTTGTCCTCTTTTAGTATCACGAACTTCAACTTCTATTTCGTTACAATGAACTGAGCTAAAAGTATCATCCTTTACTAATCTCTCACTAACAACTATAGCATCTTCAAAATTATACCCTCTCCATGGCATATATGCCACTCGTATATTTGCACCTAGTGCTAACTCACCAGAATCTGTAGCTGCACCATCAGCAATAACATCACCCGCTTCAACCCTTTGTCCCTCAAAAACTAATGGTCTCTGATTATGAACGGTATTTTGATTAGTTCTAAAATATTTTTTTAGTTTTATTTCAACTATTGATTCACCTTCAAATAGCATTAAACTATCTTGAATGTCTTTCCTTTTAATTCGTATCATTTCAGAGTCTACATAAACAACCCTACCAGCAACTGGTGTTACAATACACGATCTAGAGTCTATTGCAACTTTCGCCTCTATCCCCGTACCAACTATTGGAGATTCTGGATACATCAATGGAACAGCTTGCCTTTGCATATTTGAACCCATTAACGCGCGATTAGCATCATCATGTTCTAAAAATGGAATTAATGCAGCAGCAACACTTAAAATTTGGTTTGGCGATACTTCAACATAATCTACACTTTCAGGACCAACAATTGGAAAATCTCCCTTTACTCGAGTTCTAATATGTTTTTCTACTATGTTTTTATGTTTATCTAATTCAGTATTTGCTTGTGCAACCATTACTCTATCTTCATCATCAGCAGAAAGATATTTAATATTGTCAGTTACTACAGAGTGACCATTTTTTTTATTCACCTTACGGTAGGGAGATTCGATAAATCCATGATCATTAACTTCTGCAAACATTGCAAGTGAAGAAATAAGTCCAATATTTGGGCCTTCGGGCGTTTCTATTGGACAAAGTCTTCCATAATGAGTATAATGAACATCTCTAACTTCAAACCCCGCTCTTTCTCTAGTTAAACCACCTGGACCAAGAGCAGAAATTCTTCTTTTATGGGTAATTTCAGCCAGCGGATTTGTCTGATCACCAAACTGCGAAAGTTGAGATGTACCAAAAAAAGTATTTATAACAGTGGTAACAACACGAGAATTGATTAAATCTTGAGGAGTAATACTCTCAGACTCTCTCAAGTTCATTCTTTCATGAATAGTTCTTATCATTCTACTTAATGCAATACTAAATTGATTAGTTAATTGCTCACCAACTGTTTTGACCCTTCTATTCCCAAGATGATCAATATCATCAACCCCTCGATCACCTTTTCTCATTTCAATTAATACTTTTAATACCTGAATAATATCATCCATAGTGAGGACAGTATCTTCCACTGGAATATCTAAATTAAACTGCTGGTTTAATCTATACCTACCTACTTCACCAAGATCATATTTTTTAGGACTAAAAAAGATTCTCTCAATAAATTTTTGCGCTGTTTCTAAGTTAGGAGGCTCACTTGTCCTCAATAGCTGATAAACAACTTTGAGCGCTTTTTCAGTGTCTCTAGTCGGATCTTTTCCAATTGTGTTGAGTATCAACATAGATGAAAAATCTTTATTACCATCAATAATATTAATTTCACGCACATTATTTTCCTGAAGACTTTCAATTATCTCATTAGTTAATTCAATACCTCCCTCATAAAATATTTCTCCCGTCTTAGTATCTATAACATCCTCTGTAAGCGTTGCACCAATGTATTTTAGAATATTTTTATCCTTAACATCTAAAGTCAAAAGATTACCAAATGCTTTACAGATGTCACTGTTTGTTGAATACCCTAGGGCGCGCAATAACATAGTCACTGGAAATTTCCTTCTCCTATCTATAATAACAAAAAGGCAATCATTAATATCGGTAGTAAAATCTACCCACGATCCTCTGGCAGGAATTATCCTAGCCTGAAAGAGTTTTGTTCCGTTTGGGTGAGTGGACTCATCAAAAAACACGCCCGGTGAACGCTGTAGTTGTGAAACGATTACCCGTTCAGCGCCGTTAATGATAAATGTACCTTTTTCAGTCATATATGGAATATTCCCGAAATAAACATCTTGCTCAATACTCTGAGCATATTCGCTTTTGTTATTTTCATCAGTAATATGTAATGAAAGTTTCACTCTAAGAGGAGATGAAAATGTTACGCCTCTATCTATACATTCATCTGCAGTATATTTAGGCTGTCCCAAATAATAAGAGTTAAATTCAAGAATATAATTTTTATGATTATCCTCGATTGGAAAGACATTATTTAAAACGCCTTCTAGCCCAAAGTCTCCTCTTGCTTCTGGGGCTTCAAACTCTTGCAAAAACTGCTGGTACGCTGTGGTCTGAATAGCCAAGAGGTCAGGAACCTCGAGCAACTCCTCAATATGAGAAAAAGTGATTCTGTTGTTTTTTGAAATTTCTTTTGCTTCCAATTAAACCTCCGGTTTTATATAAATATAAATAATCTTTTTTAGGCTACTATTTTAATTCTACATCAGCACCAGCCTCTTCAAGTTGTGCCTTTATTTCATTAGCCTCTGACTCCGGCACTCCTTCCTTAATAGCTTTTGGAGCAGAATCAACAAGCTCTTTAGCCTCTTTTAGGCCTAAATCAGTTATAGCCCTTACAGCCTTAATAACATTTATTTTCTGCTGACCAGCAGCAGTTAGGACAACATCGAACTCTGATTTAGCTTCAGCCGCACCATCATCACCGGCCGCAGGCGCAGCAGCAACAGCAACAGGCGCTGATGCAGAAACACCAAATTTTTCTTCTATCTCGCTTATTAACTCAGAAACCTCCATCATATTTGCTTTTTCTAAATATGCTATAACATCTTCTTTTTTGACTGCCATTTTAAGAACTCCTTATTTTAATTTTAACTAGACTTATTTTCTTTTATATTATTTAACAGGTTAACAAAATTGGCCACTGGCGACTTAAGCATAGTCGCAAGATTTTGCATTGGGCTTTTTATCATCATTGCAAATATTGTAAGTGACTCCTCCTTACTAGGTAAATCTGCTATTTTCGTAAACTCTTCCCCTGCTATGTAGTCACCTTCGAATAAAATTCCTTTAACAGTAGGAAGATTATATTTTTTACTAAAATCTTTAATTACCTTAGCCGCCGCCACAGGCTCATCATAAGAAACTGCTATGGCTGTGGAACCAGTAAATAAATCATTTGATAAAGAAATTTTATTATTTTCTGATGCAATTTTTAATAAAGTATTTTTCACAACTAAATATTCTACATCATTCGCATAAAATTCTTTTCTTAATTTTGTAATATCAGAAACATTCAGACCAAGATAATCGGTGAAATATATTGATTTTGCGCTAGACATTTTTTCAGTTAATCTTTCTACACTTTTTATATTTTTATCATTAGGCATAACAAAACTATCCAATCGAATTAATATTAATCTTTACACCAGGGCCCATAGTAGATGATAATGATATTTTCTCCATAAACTGTCCTTTCACCGATGGTGGCCTAGCTTTAGCCAAGGTATTATAGATGGTTAAAATATTTTCTACTAGCGCGTTTTGCTTAAAAGAAACTTTTCCGCATGTGGCATGAACAATGCCGGTTTTTTCAACTCTAAGCTCAACCATACCAGCCTTGAGATTTGAAACCGCTTTGGCAACATCCATAGTAACAGTTCCACTTTTTGGGTTAGGCATAAGGCCCTTTGGTCCTAATATTTTTCCAAGCTTGCCAAGCTCAGGCATCATATCAGGAGTAGCCACAATCTTATCAACATCCACCCAACCAGCTTTAATTTTATCAAGATAATCTTTATTACCACAGAAATCAGCACCCGCATCTAAGGCCTCTTGAACCTTAGGCCCTTGAGCTAATACCAACACAACAACTTCCTTTCCTGTACCGTTTGGCAAAGAAGTACTTATCCTAATATTTTCTTCAGCATGCCTAGGGTCCACATTAAGACCTATAGCTAAATCCACAGTCTCATCAAAATTTGCAGATGCAGCATCCTTAACTATTTCGACAGCCCTGCCTAAATCATAGTATGTTTCTTTATGATATATTTCATCAACCATTTTTTGATTATTTTTTGACACTTTCATTAACCCGCCACTTCAATGCCCATAGATTTAGCTGTACCTCTAATCATTTCTTTGGCCTGATCAACTGTATTTGCATTTAAATCCGACATCTTTATCTCAGCTATTTTCTCTAGATCAGATTCTTTTATTACTCCAACTTTCTCTTTATTGGGCTCCCCCGAACCTTTTTGAATATTTGCAGACTTCAATATTAACCTTGAGGCTGGTGGAGTTTTGGTTATAAAAGTAAAACTTCTATCAGCATATACGGTAATTTCCACTGGAATAATATCTCCCATCTTATCCTGCGTTTTTGCATTAAATGCCTTACAAAAATCCATAATATTCACACCCTGCTGACCTAAAGCAGGTCCAACAGGAGGCGCTGGGTTTGCTTGCCCAGCTGGAATTTGCAGTTTTATAAATCCTATTATTTTTTTAGCCATAAATAACCTTAACCACTAACGTTCAAGCGCTACCTGCAGATAGTCAAGTTCAACAGGCGTAGATCTTCCAAATATACTTACTGAGACCTTCAATTTTTGTTTTTCATGATTAACTTCCTGAACTACTCCAGAAAAATCTATAAAAGGTCCATCTTTTACATTAACTGAATCACCAACCTTAAAGGGCGCAGCTTCTGTAACTTTTATTGGTCCATCGCCACCATCATGATCGCCTAGAAATCTTTTTATTTCTATAGGCTTAAGCGCCTCTGGCTTACCCTTTGAGCCAACAAAACTAATTACACCATTAACATTCTCAACAACGTATTTTGTTTCTTTATTCATATCCAGATGAATTAATAGATATCCAGGGAAAAAAACTTTTTCCTTAATTTTCTTTTTACCATCTCGCATCTCTAATACGTTTTCCGTTGGAACCAATATATTTTCAACATAATGGTCTAGTTTCGCTTTGTTAATCTCAAAAAGAACATTATCCTTAACTTTCTTTTCCTTTCCAGAGATGACTCTTAACGTATACCAATTCATATCAATTACATTATTATCGAAATAACTTTTGATAGAATAAAATCCACAATAAACAAAAACACGGTTAGGATAAGAGAGAGTATCAAGACAATATATGTCGACCCTTTTAAACTATCCCAATCAGGCCATGAAACTTTGCTCATTTCGTATTTCACATCGGAACCAAATTGCTGAACTTTTTTTATCATCTTATTAATTTTACTTTTTTAATGATCATTAAACGCAGGAGAGGCAGGACTCGAACCCGCAACCCCCGGTTTTGGAGACCGGTGCTCTACCAGTTGAGCTACTCTCCTAGATTTAAATTAATAATATCCTTCCATTAATCTATTTTGCTTCTTTAAATATGACATGCTTACGAATAACAGGATCATATTTTTTATACTCAACCCTTTCAGGATGTAATTTTCTACTTTTAGTAACTGTATATCTATACCCAGTTCCCGCAGTACTCTCTAATTGAATAATATTTCTCTTACTATTCCCGGCCATAATACTTCTTACTCAACAATCTCAGTTACGACACCTGCGCCAACCGTATG
>CAJWMI010000065.1 GCA_913043185.1 uncultured Fidelibacterota bacterium
GACACTAAAAATATAGATTTTTTGATGATAATATTCCTAGATATAAATATAATTAAAGAATATTAATGGTAAATAAGTGCAAACCAGAATATTTTTTGCAATTATATTTTTCTTTCTAAAAATTTGATAATTTTTGTTAAAATAATTTTAAAATATTAGAAAAATAAAAAAATCTTTTATAAAAATTTGTAACTAGAACTAAAACGCAAAATCAATTCCCATCATTACTTGCTTTCCAAGTGCGGGCTCAATAATCGATCTTGAAATATCGGTGTGTTCAGTAAGATTTCGAATGTCAAGAAAAACTGAAGCTTTGTTTGTTACCCAATAGTTAAACCTTAATCGAACTGAGTTAAACGGCTTATAGTGCATCAGTAAATCTTTGCTATAATAACTGAAGGGAGAAACATCAGGATTGTACAGACCGTCATAGTACAGGAGCCAGTCTCTGCCTTTTTTCTTACCGATATAGCTAATATCTAAAGCAACAGATCCGCCCTTCGTAGATTTTGAGCTGAAACCAGGAATATTATAAACCAGTGATAGATTCCCTGTTGAAGAAGGAACATCATTTCTGCGAGTGCCTTTATCATAGAACCCTTCATAGACCGGATCATTCTGACGCAGACTGTCTTCACCCCACCTGCTATCTAAGATAGAATAGTTCGCACTTATATCTAGTGGACCGACCCTGGTCTTGGCCGCCAGCTCCCATCCTTTGTTGATAATCTGTCCAAGATTTATATACCAGTATTCCTGTTTAATAGTCTGCAGGTCATCTATACTCGGATCATTTGCGATACCATCTAAGAAAAGCTGGTCAAAATAAGTGACCTCAACAAAAAAATTATCACCAAAATAAAAATCAGCCCCCAGCTCATAGCCGGACTGACGCTCTGGTCTTAGGTCTGGGTTGCCAATGTTTATACTATAGTTAGACTCACTTGGCAGCGCCTGCATCGCCTTAGGAGGATTAATTCCCCCACTGCCCCAGGAAGCTCTGGATTTTATGATCATACCACCAATTTCAGATAAATAGGATAATCCTAGTCTTGGGCTATAGTGGGTGCCATAGTCTTTACCAAAATATTCGTTCTGCTCGACACGTTCGCCTATGGTTAAATATATTCTGTCTTTATAGTCAATAACGATTTCTCCATAATAGCCGGAGTTTTGATTGCTCTGGTCAACGATAGATACGTCATCAAAGTCCTCGTAATAATACTGATCTTTTATCTCATCCATGCTGCCCGAGAGCCTAACATGGTTGCTCATTGTTCTCTGAGTCCCTGTGGTCAGGTCTATATTAAAACTGTTTGAGATCCTTTTCTTATAGTGCCAAAAATAATTTAGTGTATAACGATTCCAATCCTCTGTCAAATATGCTTGTCCAGAGTTTGCATAGTGTTTTTTATATAGGAATCTTTTTGAATCGTTTCCGATTACCAGGCTCTGATACCAATCCTGAGTAAAACTGTGAGTGATATTTAGGCTAAACCCGGGCTTATAATAACTTGTACCACCACTAGCGAGCGAGTCGTCCCAGTGATCTGGCGCGTTTGTCCATGATCGATCTTCTTTATACTCAAGAAGATGATAAAGATTACTAATAAAGCCTTGCTGTCCCCAACTGTGATAGGTTTTAACATCAATAACCGCTGTCCCGATTCTTGCATTTACCGAACCGTGAACCTTTAACCGTTCGATGTCTTTACCATTCCCCGGCATCACCTCTTGATCAATAGAATTATTAAACCCTATGTTATAACTAGCGTTTGAAGAGTTTCCTCCGCTCATACTAAATGTTGTTTCCTGTCCTACAGCATCATCATCTAAAATCGGCGCCTGAGTAATTTTACGGGCAAACTTTAGTTTCATAACTGTTTTTCTAGATCTGGAACCTTTTTTTGTAAAAATATGGATAATACCGCTCTGTGCATTAGACCCGTGCAAGGTTGATCCCATGGGACCCCTTAATACCTCAATCTTTTCAATGTCAGAAGGGTCGATAAAATCCGCTATCCCTGGATAGGACTGCATGTCAAAACCTAGAAGCTCTACACCATCAATATAAATCTTAACATCCCCAAGGGGCCGGCCTGATCCACTGGTGCCGCCTCTTAGTGTAAACGCAGAATTATTTTGCCCTGGCCTAGAAGGAAGATTCGCATAGCCTCCCGGCACCTTGCCGGTTAACACCTCATCAATACTACGCACAGGAAGACGCCTGAGGTCATCCTGAGAAATAATTGTCACCGGGCTCGCCTGGGCTCTTTTTTTCCTTTCGCTGAAACTGGCAGCAACAACAACCTCATCAAGGTCTACAAGTGACATCACAAGCTCAAAATCAATGGCTATTGGTTTGCCCTCTTCTGTTGCAATCTCTTTTATCATCATTCTGTGACCAATATACCTGGCAGAAATTTTGTAGGACCGGTCTGAGGGAACCCTTTCTATGATATAGTAGCCAGATATGTCCGTTGCTGCGCCTAAGGCAGTACCCTCTATAAACACATTAGCGCCCACTAGAGGTTTCCCCTTATCATTTTTTACAGTACCAGAAATAGTGACCGACTGGGAGAATGATATTGAAGTTACCATTAGGTATAATAATAGATTGATTCTCATAATTTTTTCAGAGCAATCTATTTTAACAAAGTCATCTTCCCAGTCTTAGACTGCGACCCGGCATCTAACCTGTAAAAGTAAATGCCAGATGAAACTGGGTTTAGTGACTGGTCTTTTCCGTCCCAGCTAACACTGTGATATCCGATCCCAACAGGACCTATGAAAATTTTACGCACAAGCTTTCCATCCATCGCATAAACAGACAAATCCATCTCAGAAGGGCTTTGTAACGAAAAATTGATTTTTGTTGTAGGGTTGAATGGGTTTGGATAGTTACCCTGAAGATTAAATGAGCTAGGAATTGGTTCATCATCAATGGATAAGGTTCCAAACATAAAGGATTTTTTCGTTGTGGCGGCAATATTACCATCTTCATCCTCTGCGGTTACCCACCAATATATCCTTGTGCCACTAGAATAATATTGTTCGATTTTGGCACAATAGTGGTACTGCTGCTCCAGCAGATTAAAACAACTAGCCTGCTGAAGGAGTACGTTTTCACTTGCGTCAAGAGAATTAACCTGCCAGTGAAGTACTACCTGAACATTTTCCATCAGCTCTACTATCGCATCATTTATCCTTATGGTAATCCTTATATATGTTCCTGGGGGGATATACTCTTGTATTGGCTCAATAGAAGAAATACCAACATGTAAAATCTCAATCTTAGGAGGCATTGTTCCTGCAATATTTGCTACATAGTTAAGGTTTGGTGTCTTGTCATCTATATACCAACCCTGCTCACTACTTGGCCCACTACAGTTGCTATAATAATATTTTAGTCCAGGCGCTGGATGCACAAACAGACCATAGTACCAATATGTAGAGCGTTGACCGCTAACAGTGATCAATGATCCTTCATCCATCGATCCGTTGCTTTCTCCAAGATAAGTGATCACAACAGCAATATATTCATCTTTTAAAAAATTTGCTCCGCCTGCTGCAGAAAAATCAGCATAGTGAAACCCACTCGAAAGATTTGACGGCGTCTGAACGATTGTGCTGTCATCACCCACCGGTAACACTTTGTCACCAAAAATAGATTGACCAAGGTCTTGCTCAGCGAGCGAGTTACACGGACCGGTACCAGAGTTAAAATTATTCCAAACTAAGTTTTCTGATCCTGAGCTGACACTAGGATAGGGCGTAGACGGATCGGCCTCTGTGTGGGCATAGCCGAGCCAGCTATTTTGGCCTTCTTGCTCGTAAGGATAGAGGCTGCCATCAGAACGATAAGGATAGCCGGAAAGGCCTTGTTTAAATACCTCTACCTGAAGCTTGGCTGTCTCACCATTTGTGTTCCACTGTCCAATATTAATGCCCACCTGGTTTAACGTAAGATCAGCCGGGACCCTATAAATTTCCATAATAATATCACCCGGGTAAATATGGATCCCAACCGAGTCATCATATTCAAGGCTTAAGGTATCTAAAAGATCGCGTGAGCCGCTTGTCTCAACTACACCTGCTTTCATAAGTGCAACCGGAATCAGTAATAAGTAAACAAATATCATTCGAATGGTGAGTATATTAATTGCTTTCATAATCAAATCTCCTTAGCTATTTGAGAATTTCATTATTCTGGGTTTATCTAAATAACCGTCTATAAATTTTCTAACCTCTTTCGAAGATGGCCTTGGCGCATTCGCGGTGATAATTTTTCCTTGTGCATCGATCATCATAAACCGGGGTATAAGGCTAACGCTAAATGCTCTCATAAAATCCGAGTTTAAACCTTCATCATCATAAAGATGAATCCCGCCTATATTTTTTTCAGCAACCATTTTTCTCCACTTACTGTAATCATTTTTTGAGTCAATTGAGACACTCACAAACTCAATATCTTTTTCATCATATTCCTTGACCAATTCTTTTAGAGCGGGAAACTCTATGATACATGGCCCGCACCAGGTTGCCCATACATCTATATATAATAACTTACCTCTTAGATCTTCTAATCTTGTCATACCACCATCATAGTTTTCATAATTAAAATCTACTGAGGCTAATCCAGCCTTGGTCGACTTAGCTGAGTTATACCTTTGTGTAAGCTTATCTCTCATTCTTTCCGTGGAAAGCAGACTCATAATTTTATGATAATCTTCATCAATATTTTCGTTTTCATCTTTCATCTGTCTGATCAACATACTCGCAAACTGCTCTCTAATGTCTATGCTTTTTATACCGCTAATTTTACCTTTAACAAAATCAATGATCGTCAGGCTGGGATTATTTTGCATCTCTTTTTTAGAAGACATGAGAAAATTTTCAATAATGAGATTTCTGTAGGCTCTGGAGTGCCTAAAAAGTACATCATCATCCGTATCCATAGATAAAATTGGATCAAAATAATCCTCTGGAAGATCCGGATCTATTTTTTTGTGATAGTGAAAAAACTTTTTATAATTATTATATGTTTGCAGGTATTCATACTCAATTATTTTCTTCTCAATCTCTATATCTTTTTGACCTAGTCCTGATTTATCTAGTAAACTAAATAACGTGTCTCTTGTTTTTTCGATCTTTGGCAAAAACTCATTCAGCGGTACAACAAAATATTCTTTAGGATCACCAACTCTGCTTGATCTAAGATGAGATTTTGCAACATTATAATTATTTTCTTTTTTTAATTCACCAGAATAAGACATTGACTTGTAAAAATTATTCGCGTCAATCTGTACATTTACATTGTGCCCTCGTTTAAACCTTACGGTTGTGTAAGACCTGCCTACCTGGAAAAAATAATATCCATCTTTATCAACAAGTACCTGTCCAGAAAAATCTCCCAGCGAGTCAATAGCAATCTCTTGCTTTAGGGTACTGTTATAGTTAGTCACCTTAATAATTTTTTCACTATTATTTTTTATATTTCCTGAAAAGGTAATGTGAGATCTATCAATCTTCCCGCAGGATAGAATAATGGCGGCTAAGGCAACGTATGGAAAATGTTTGTTCAATATTAATTCAGAATTATTTGTTTATAAATAGCATATGATTATTACTGAAATATACTATAGTGAACTTAGCCCTTTTATGCCTTTGTATTCATCAATCTCCTCTTTAGATCCGTCAGGCCACTGAATAACGATTTTTTTTATACTTTTTTTGTTTCCAATAAAAACAATCGGGGCTGAATGAGACAGATATCCTTCGCCACCAAAAGCTTCATGCAATTGAACCGAACTATCACTATAGTATACCCAAATTTTTGAGCCAATAAATCTTTTACCTTTTGGAAAATCTGGCAGCCTTATTGAATAAGACTCTGTACTTGTTTGGTTAATGAACGATTTGAACTTGCCATTATTTACACCGACAAGAAAGTCAACCCTGCCATCCTGATTTAAATCATGAGTTGTGAGACTGGTTGCATCTCCTGGTACTACAAGTCCACTCTTTTCAGGTGAGATTGGCTCAAACGATCCAGAACCATCTCCTAATAATAATTGGCTTACGCCCCCATGCATATAACCCGTCTCACGTTGTGGACCTGAAAAATTTTGAACCACATACAGATCTAGATTCCCATCGCCGTTAACATCACATAATGCTGACCCAAATATTGGACTAGACTGAACAATGCGAGGCAGTGGTCTAAAAACAAATTCAATATTCCCGTTACTATCTGTTCTATTTTCTAATAATCCAGACGCAAGTTCAGTAACCTCATACCTATCAGCAGAGCTTAATAACTCGGATGAATAGATTTCATTTAAAGAGGAAATAGCAAAATCGTGATAGGTGGGAAATTTCTCTTTTATCATTGGCATTGCACCGCTTGAACAACCTAGACCCCTTCGAGGAAAGCAGACGCTGCCTTCAAACTTAGCCTCAACAATATGTTTCTTTCCATTTCCTTCAAAATCGCCATAGAATAATATCTCAGGATTACCAACAGACGCCTTATACTTTGTATTATAACCTGTGTTACCTACTATATAGTCGGTGTCTCCATCGTTATCAATGTCTCCTCCGCTGATGCTATTAAACCATCCAGACCGTTCAACCAAACCAACATCAATTGTCCGGTCAATAAGTTTTCCCTTTTCATTATGAAAAAAACGCACCGGACCCCACTCATAGGTAACCAAAAGATCGGGCCAGCTGTCATTATCAACATCGGAAAACACAGCGCCGGTAACCATTCCTGAGAGTTTTATCTCTGGGGCAATTTTATCGGTCGCATCTATGTATTTTTTGCCTGTATTTTGAAGTATACATGATACCGGGCTTTGAGGATATTCACCAGGAACTACCCGCCCTCCAATAAATAGCTCTAGCCTGCCGTTACGATTGATATCTGCACCAACAATGACTCCCCCGCTGTTATTCATTTTTGGTAATAAAGAAGCAGATCCTCTGAAAAAATTACCACTACCATCATTGATATATATTCTGTCATCTAGCAGAGAACTGCCTGGTGAGCACTCCACGCCTCCGCTAACAACATACAGATCCAGATCATTGTCACTATCCGGATCTATAAAAATGGCTCCCATATCTTCAAAGCTTGCATCATAGGTAAATCCTGGCTGATGCTTACTAACAAAATCAGATCCATTGTTTACATAAATCTGGCCTGAAAACCCGGACGATCCACCAACAAATAGATCATCATCACCATCGCCATCAATATCTCCCCAGGCAATTCCCGATCCTAACTGAGATAGTTTATTTGGCAGTAATTTTTCTCGTTTAAAATCATCAAAAAACTTTTCACGATGCCTAATACTAGCTAATAATCCAGTGTCCTTTTTAAACATTACATCTTTTTGCTTTTTAGCGCCGGCTTCCGTCTCTTTTTCTGATACCGTATACAAATAGCCAGCAGGAATATCGCGCAAGATTTGCACAGCGCCTGAGGGCCAATGAATGGTAATTTTATCTGCTCGATTACTTTTGCCTAAGCCAAAATGAATAATAGACTCACTAGAGGACATAAAACCTCTTGAGCTAGATGAATAACGTAACATTTTTTTTGATTTTTTATCATATTCCAATTCGATTCTTGCACCAAGACCCTGGCTGTTTGCTCGCTCTCCGATCAAAATAATCCGGATAGAATTACTACTGTTCGATACGTCATTACGATAGACACGTGCCGGTTCATTAAACCCGTTCATTACAATGTCTAAATCACCGTCACCATCTAGATCTCCCAGCGCTGATCCAGTACTTACTCCAAAATGATCCAAACTCCATTCACTGCTGACATCTTTAAACTTCAAACTACCCAAATTTTTGTAAACTAAATTTCTCAATCGATAGGGCTCTTCATCCTTCCAATAGACCATCAGGCCTTCCTCTTTAAATATTTTTTTATTATTACTTGCTAGATTCCTGAATCGATCCTTGAGATCTCCATTGACAAAGTCTCTTGACATACCATTTGTAAAATAAACATCCTCAAAACCATCATTGTCTAGGTCTCCAAATTTCACTGTCCATGTCCAGTCTGTGGCCGCGAGTCCATTAAGATATGCTACCTCCATAAACCTCTCCGTTCCCGTATTAAGATAGAGAACATTTCTCATGTACTGAGGAGGATTTGGGAAATTTAAAAACCAGGCTTCACTATTTGGGCCACTCATTGAGCCCATAGATACCTTGTCTCTGTAGTGGTTACTGCCTGCCATATCAGAGGCCATTAGATCCATCTTACCATCATTATTAATATCACTATAGTCAGAGCCCATAGAAAACCATGGCGTATACGGTAGCGCCTGATCTGCAACATCAACAAATCTGACTGCGCCACTTGAATCAACTCCCAGATTCTGAAATAAATGATCCGGTCCCATGTAATCATTAGCCACATACAAGTCTGGCCATCCATCCTTATTATAGTCCCACCATGTAGAGGACAGACCATAGTATGGATTTTTCCCGATACCTGATTCAGTTGTAACATCAACAAAATGACCACCATCATTTCTATACAGATAATCATATTGACCAGCGTTTATTAAGATTGGCAATCTCCCCGGGGGCCTGACAAAATAACCAAGCTCTCTAGAATCAGGATGGACCTGCATAGGTCTGTTTTTATCATTGATAATTTTAGCTTTTGCCGTAAGGTCTGTACTCTCTAATCGATTGGTTAATAGATATGCATCAATATCACCATCTCGATCAAAATCTGAGAAAGCCATTGACACGCTGGCTCCTTTATAGTCTAACCCATACTCTTTTGCAGCTTCTATAAAATTCCCGTTATCATTTATATACAACTTATTTGGACAATCAAAGCCGCATACATAAAGATCAAGCCAGCCATCATTATTGATATCAATAAAAGATACGCCCGTGCTCCACATTCCATCAGAAAGAATTCCTGCCTCTTCTGTAGCATCATAAAATTGTAATCCGCCTAGGTTGCGATACAGCCTCCCCCCATCTTTCTGCCTGGATAAAAATACATCCTGCAGCCCATCGTTATTATAGTCTCCGATTGCAACACCGGCTGCAATAAAAGAGTTTCCTAATTGCGCCTCATATACAGGCTCAGGGTTCCAAATATTTTTGAAATTAATTCCAGTTATTATTGAATCACGGTAAATAAATTTTTGTTCTGAATCTTTGTTTAGGCTTGGCTTATTAAAAATTTCTGCTGCTGAAACAATATTATTTTTTATCAGTTCTTTGACACGTTTTTTTACCTCAGGAGAGAC
>CAJWMI010000066.1 GCA_913043185.1 uncultured Fidelibacterota bacterium
TGATCGAGTTTTATAATGGGCTTGAGCTGTTTGGCTACAGAAACCACAACTTTGGTAATATTATATCATCAAACCATAACATAAAATATGCTCTCAAACTTTTCGATAGAAAAATAGTAGTTGAGCCTGACAGCTTAGATATTTTTAGTCAGGCAATTCCCGAGAGCGGTAAAGAAGGATCCATCTCTTTAGCATATACCTTTGTAAAAAAACGCCCAGACCTAAACAATTTATATATCCCTAGAAATGGCTATGGGCTTAAACTAGAAGGGAATTTTGTTAATAAAAACATCTGGGGTGATTTTACATATAATCATTATAACATAGACGCTTATATCAATAAAAAATTAGGTCCTACTGTGTTATATATTCGTGGTAGGTATGAAATGATTTCTGGCAATCCTCCAGCTCAAGAAACAGCAGGCCTTGTTGATATTCCAAGTAATTATTATGCTGGTCAGATTATTTTTGGGAAAGAACATATGAGCCCAAGAGGCTGGGGGGGTTCTAATTTAGGTGATCGAGCTTTTATGGGCTCAGCCGAATTAAGAAGTCCACTATTGAACCTAAGTGTATTGGAAATAATGAAAGTAATTAAAGCAGGTAAATTATCTTTTTCATGTATTACAGATTTCGGAAAGGTATGGGGATCGGAAAATAATGATTGGGTCATTACTACAGGGTTAGAAGCTCGTTTAGCGATAATTATTGGGAACATGCCACTGTTTATTTACAGTGCGGGGATTGCTCAGACAGTAGATCAATGGTCCGATAACCCTAAAGCAGAAGGGGTACAGCCCTATATTAGGTTAGCACTGGTTAATCCATTTTAGTTGATAAAACCTGACCTGCTTATGGACAGATAAATATTGGTCGGGTTAGGTCTAAAACTAATTTTTTGTGGCTCGGAATAGTTTTCCTGAACTATCCCCAGGGTTATGCCCCATTTATTAAATGGTACATAGTGTAACTCCAAAATAGTATGAAACCTTGATAGGTTAAACTTGATTTGTTCTGACACCTGATGAAAATACTCAAACTCTAACTTTGTGCTTAATTTTTCCCAGTTTTTATCAAAGGTTCCGGATCCTTTTATATACGTTGTTTTTTCATCGCTTTCTATATAATCTGATTTGTCATAGGCCCACCCAATTTCAAAAGTCACATTTCCATTATTTATATTATTTAACAAACCTCCTATGCCTTGATTGAAATGATATCTAAGGTTTTTTCCTGATTTATGATAAACATAAGTGTTAAAATGATAAAGGCTATTATTGAAATCATATTTGTTACTTGATTTGGTTCTAACTCTTAAATCGGGAGATGAATCAAAAAAATGTCCAAAAAATCTTATATCTCTGAAACTATTATTGGTCACTCTTTTTATCCTATAATAAGTGGCGACACCTGTCTGGTTTATTGTTCCATTATTTACACCGCCGAATCGAACATAGTCTTTCCACTGTATATTATCATTGTCAGGATTGTGTGCAAGCAGGAAGGAGAGGGTAAAAAATACTGCTTGTTTTTTCATCATTGTTTTATTCTTTTTCCAGACTGCATCATTATTATAGCTAAGCTAGTAAATAATAATGTTAAAAAAACTGCCATCCAAAAACTTATAGTCACTGGTGAATCACTTATTTCGAGTATCATATACCGAATTCCATTAATCATATAATATATTGGATTTATAAAACTAAGACTCTGCGCCCAGTCGGGGAGCATTTTTATTGAATAAAAAATACCACCTAAAAAACTAAGTGGAGTCAGGAAAAAATTTTGTATCATAGCTAGCTGGTCCCAGCTTTCAGCAAGTTGCCCCATCACCAGTCCCATGCTGGAAAAAGCCCATGATACCAAAAATATAAACATCAAAGTACCTGGAAGGTTTGAAATGGGCAAGTCAATTAAAATAACACCAACTAAAAGAACAAGAATCCCGTTAACCATTCCTCTTACTGTCCCACCTATGATATAGGCTAATGCGATCTCTAGACCAGATAGCGGCGCCGTAAGAAGATCTGGTAGTTGTTGAAGAAGCTTCATCTGAAGCATTGAGGATGAGGTGTTGGAAGAAGCATTAGTAAGGGTATTCATCATGATAAGCCCTGGAAGAATAAACATTGTATAAGATACTCCCTGTATCTCAGATATACGCTGCTCTAAAGTAAACCCGAATATTAATATATAAAGCACAGAAGAAATGAGCCCTGGAATCACTGTCTGGCGGTATACAGAAAAAAATCTTCCGACCTCTCTGTTTGTTAGTGTCCAAAGACCAGTCCAATTAATCATGATATTTCAGTATGTTTTTATTCATTAATACTTTTCCCTGTAAGCTCTAAAAACACATCTTCTAATGAGGATGTTTCTGTTGCAATACTATGTATTGGGATATTTATTTTTGTTAGTTTTTGAATAATCTCAGGGATGGCCTTTTCAGGGTCTTTTACAGTAAAATGCATTCTAGAGTCTTCAACAGTATAGGTTAGACCAGGCAATAATACTTCGAGATCATTAATATTGTGTCCAGTTTGTACGGTTACACCAGATTTTCCAAGCTCTTTAGTTAGCTCTTTAGGAGATCCTTTTTTCAATATTTTTCCTTCATCAATGATGGCTACATTTTCACACAGCAGCTCAGCCTCTTCAATATAATGAGTCGTTAGTAATATGGTTTTTCCATTATTATGAAGCTCTTTCAGATACTTCCATAGATCATGTCTTAGTTCAACATCTACCCCCGCAGTTGGTTCATCTAGGATTAAAATATCTGGATCGTGAACGAGTGCTTTTGCGATTTGAAAACGTCGTTTCATACCTCCAGAAAGTTGACGAAGTCTTGAGTTTCTTTTTTTATCCAGGCCTAGTCTGATCAATAAATCATCAATTCTGTGTTTTGCTTTATTCGTAGTAATCCCATAATAGCCAGCCTGAAAATAAAGTAACCTTTCAATGGTAAAAAACCAGTCGACTGATAGCTCTTGAGCAGCAATCCCAATCTTAGATCTTGTATATCGATAATCCGTTACTATATCCTTATCAAACACCAGACAAGTGCCGCGATCTTTAAATACCAGTCCAGTTAGAATATTGATAGTTGTAGTTTTTCCTGCACCATTAGGGCCTAATAGTCCAAAAAACTCTCCCCTAGATATATGTATATCTACACCTTTAAGTGCGGGAACATTATTATAGGATTTTGTTAAACCCTCAATTTGTATTGCTGTGCTAGGCACTTAGGATTAATTAAACCCGATATGAGAATCAAATGGGCTAGGAAAGTCAAAACCTTCGGCCCCTGGGAAATGAGCTACAGATACGATGAATCCCCAAGGAATCAATATTGAGGCCTCTACTTTCTGGGTACCGGTTTTTTTATTGTTATTGATCTTTGGTATACTAAACTGTGGTTGATATATCCAAAGTCCATATTCGTCATAGCCCTTGACTCTTACAAAAAATTTATCGTTTTCTATACCAATTTTTTTTAGAGGTTCATAATTATCTAAAATAACAAGAATAATGTCGCCGACTATTTCTTCTATTTTCATTACATCCATAAACAAACTTACTGCATAATTATTTATTTTATATGGAACAAAATAAGGTTTTATGTATTCCCGATTAATTCCAAAAATTCTTTTTCAGAAAGGATTGATACTCCTAATTGTTTAGCCTTGTCTAGTTTTGATCCTGAGTTTTCACCAGCAACCAGATGTGTGGTGTTTTTTGTAATTGAGTTTTTTGTTTGCCCTCCGGCATTTTCTACCATATTCTTAGCTTCATTCCTATTCATTAAATTCAATGATCCTGTAAACACAAATATTTTCTCAGTTAAAAACTTAGCCATTGATTCTTTTACGAGCTTAATGTGTACTCCGCTATCCAAACAATTTTGGACTACGGTTAAATTATTTTTATCTTTCCAATAATCAACAATAGATTTTGCAACTATTTGACCAATTTCTTTTATTTCTAATAACTCGCTTTCTTTGGCATTAATAAATGTATCTAGATCACTATTATATTTCTTCTCTAATAATTTTGCAGTGTGCTCCCCTACGTTTCTAATCCCTAAAGCATAAATAAATCTGGAGAACGTTGTTTTTTTAGAATTATTAATCGAATCAATAATATTAGCTGCAGATTTATCTCCTAACCCATCAAGATTTGAGATTTGATTTTTTTCGATTGAATAGATATCATCGATATTTTTTATCAACTGACTATCTATTAGTTGTTCAACAATTTTATCTCCTAATCCTTCAATATTCATTGCAAGTTTCGAACAATAGTGTTGGATTCTCCCTTGGACTTGTGCTTGACAAGAGGAATTGAGACACCTCATTATTGCCTCATCATTTTGTTTTTTTGTTTTTTGCCCACATGATGGACACTGTGTATCTATTGTAAATTTTTGAGCATTTTTATTATCACGGCCTACTACTTTTACGATTTTTGGTATAACATCTCCAGACCTTTCAATCAATACTTTGTCCCCAACTCTAATATCTTTTCGATCTATTTCATCCTGATTATGTAGCGTGACATTTGTCACAGTAACGCCTGACACAAAAATAGGCTTAACCCTTGCAACGGGTGTCAGGGCGCCCGTTCTTCCAACCTGTGTTGTAATACTTATTAGTGTGCTTGTTGCCTGTTGTGCTTTAAATTTTCCTGCGATTGCCCATCTTGGTGACCGACTACGAGAGCCAGCTTTTTCCCGTTTACCATAATTATTTACTTTAAAAACAGTTCCGTCTATTTCATAGTCAAGATGATTTCTGTTTAGTTCTAAATTATTGTGATATTCTATTATATTTTTTATCCCAACCACTTTTTTTATCAAATTATTTACTGGCAAACCTAGTTTTGTAATATGCATTAAAAATTCATCATGAGTTTTATATTCAATTCCTTCTATAACCCCTGGCTCATAGCAATAGATAGAAAGAGGTCTCCCAGCAGTAATATTTGGATCAAGCTGTCTTAGACTTCCAGCAGCAGCATTTCTTGGATTAGCAAATAATTGTTTGTTATTAACTTTTTGGTTTTTATTTAACTTTATAAACTCTTTTTTTTTGATAAATACTTCTCCCCTCACTTCTAATAACCTTGGAATTTTATCTCCCAATAGTTTTAAAGGTAGTGATCTTATTGTTCGAAGGTTCTGTGTTATATTTTCTCCCTCAAAACCGTCACCTCTAGTCAAACCTACAGTAAAGATCCCTTTTTCATAAACGAGTTCAACGCCAACACCATCTAACTTGGGTTCTGCTACATATTCAATATTGGTATTAGTCTCAAGCAGCTTTTTTATTCTTTCATCAAATAAAGTCAGCTCATTATTATCCATAGCATTGGACAGGGAGAGCATTGGTTTTCGATGCATGATGCTTTCAAAACTATCAAGAGGTTTTACACCAACTCTTTGAGTTGGAGAATTTTTATCAATTAGTTCAGGGTGTTTTGTTTCAATGGTTTCTAGTTCTTTAAATAGATTATCCCATTCACTATCTGAAATCAATGGGTCATCTAGGATATAATAATGATAATTATGTTTTTCTATTAATTCTCTAAGCTCTATAGCTCTAGCTATCATGTCATTCATTGGTTCAATCGTTTTTTCTGTTCAAAATATTGAACTGGATCAATAAATATTTTTTTTATTGGACTTAGTAGATTATTATCATCCACTGGGGCACCATATATTTTGCCTTCTAACGTTCTAACTGCAAAAAAATAGTCAATGGATTCTCCTGGAAATTCTTTTATGTCAATCTTATATTTGTATAAACCACTATCTCCGGTCAAAATAATTTCTCTATATGTTTCCATTTTATTTGTTTTAAAAAACAATAAAACAGAGGATAACAAGGAATCACTTATTTCTGTAACTAAAGATAATTCAAATGGACGCCCAACAAATAATGGTTCTGGCGGACTATGAAAAAGCTTTATATCTGCTATCGAATTAAATCTAAAATGATCATCTCGTTTAAAATCTTGATCTTGAGATAATAATAAAGAGGCTGATATGAAACAAATATACAGTATAAATCTGTTCAACATAGTTGTCCATTAATACTGTAATAGTCCATTTGTAACCTTTTAATTTCTTTTTTCTTTAGATCATATATTTCGCAGCTATCATAAGGTTTTGCGTAAACATGTAGGGTTGCCACCGGTTCTTTATAGCAGTTATTAATCGAATGTATGTCTGCAGGTCCATCGACGTATCCTGTTGGGGCATGAATTTTTTCTATTTGTTTTAGTCTAAGCGGTGTTTTTGACTCTAATCTATAGTTACATATTTCTAATGACCCGCTTACTACTTTAAACCAACACTTTTCTCCTTCATGCCCATGAACTGGGGACACCTGTCCTGCGTTCCAACATATTAACAGTATCTCAAAATTTGGATCTTTATATATCATGTTTCTGGTATATGTGTCTGCACTAAAGTGCAAATACTTTTCTAATAGTTTCATAGAAAATTGTGATTTTGAAATAAAATCTGAAACTTCATTTATAGGAAAATTTTTATTAGAAAATAATTTTAGAGATCGAATAAATGAGTTCATTATTTATCCTTATTTAATTTAGACCAGTTTTCAATTTTTCTTTGCAAAATACTATTACTAAGACAGTCTTTTACCCAACTATTTTCTGGTATTTTCTTATTAACAAAATAATTAATTGCACAATCGGAATCGCTCTCGAAACCCGATGGTATTTTTGGCTCGGGATAATGTTCAATAAGTATGAATTTATGAAATGGGATTTTTGAGTATTGTCCAATCAGTGACATAGCCTCCATCCCCATAAAGACATGGTTTTTATTATTAATATCCCCGTCTATATCTAATTGTAAAACCCTGCCTTCTTTATTACTATATATATGTATGTCTAATAGATTTGGAAAATCATTAATCATTTCGCAATGATTTTTTAGCATTAAATATATTTGTTTATCTCCATAAAGTGGTTTCGACATGATTATACTTGTAAACATGAAAAATGTAATAATTTTCATCATCGTATTCTTTTCTGTTTGTTGACCACGATTATACCAAAGATTAAAAGGAAAAAAACAACAAGGATAGATGTTTTTTGAATTTTTTTCTCTGAATAAACGACTGATGCAGCGCTCAATGTGTAATTTGCATTTAATAATGAGTCAAGGCCAAACTTCCAGATCAGGGTATCTTGACTCATAGATAATGAGTTACTCGAAAATATTTGTCCAGGCATTAATAGTTTTATGACAAAAGAGTCATCTTTTAAGTCTAGCGATGCTTTTAAATAATCTTCATGCATTTTCATTTTTTTTGCAAGGTTTTTTGCAAACTGTTCGCCCTTTTTAAAAGGTTTTATTGCGGTTTTAATAAAACCTAGACGGTTTTCTTGTATATATTTCAAATCTTCAAATGTAGTTATTCTTGCAAATGAATTCTTAAAATGATTTACCAACCTTGCTCTGTTAAATTTATAATTAACCTTTGTCGTATCTTTTTCCAGATCAATTAAGGATTGATTTATAATAACCGTCATTGCTTCTGGAAGCCACTCAAGGCTGTCAAGGTTATCATTCTTCAGGGCTTCATAGAGCAATGGATAATGTTCTTTAATTGCTCTGCCAATAAACTCCATTTTAAAATTATATAAAGAAGATAAGGCTTTTGTTTTTTCTCCGCTTTTTATCTTAAAGGCAAGACTATATTCTGGTCTGAAATCAAAAATGGAATCTTTATAGATTGCTTCTGTAGTCATTTCCCATAGTGAATCTGTTTTTGATAAATTAAACGAGCTATTACCATCCTCATTGTATTGAAATGGATGGTGAAAGTCATTATCGTGGATATCAGTTGAGTCTCCAATGCTAAAAAACTTTAAGTAAGTCTGCCCATCAGGGTAAACTTGTATAAATATTATATTTTCTACACAGGAAATATGAAATAGAATAAATAGGGGTAGAAAAACAAATAAATTTTTAATCATATTAACAGAATTTACAATTTTATTTATTGTTAGGGGAGTTGCGCCAATGATAGAATTAATGTTATTTTTTGCTATGCTTAAACAATCCATCAGTAGCATAATACTTCTGATTTTATTTATGGGTGTTAGCTCAATAAATGCACAAAAATCTCAACCCCGTTCTTTTATCGTAAACACTGATGAGGGGTTTATTGATTACTCGAATAGAATTATTGTCTGTAGAGGGACGGCTGATATAGAAGAGAGAACCCCGATTGATAATTCTCTTGATATTATTGAAAAAAATATAAAAATAGCTAAGGCTGAAGCTCGTACTAAAGCAAGAACCAATCTAGTTGAATTAATGAAACAAGTAAATTTTGATGGTAGATTGGTTGGGGAGTTGATGAGTGAAGAGCCTTTAATTGAAAGTCGGCTAGAAGGATTAATAGGGAGCGCATATCAGCAAGGCGAAATAGAATATTTAGAAGGAAAAAAAGTAGCTATTGCTCTCGCCGTAAGGATGTCAGGTTTGTCAGAAATACTGACTGATATTGAAGGATATAAAAATGATAATATGAACCCGGCCTATTTAATGACGAGTGCTGCTATACCAAAAAGTCAGCGTGTTTCTGGAATTGTTATTGATGCCCGCGAGCATGCTGTTGATCCTTCAATGAGTCCTGAGGTGATTGATATGCAAGGGAATTTAGTATATGGCACGACAAGCTATTCTAGGTCAAAGGCAGTAAATCGCGGACCGGTAGGCTATGCATATTCTATGGACGATAGGAATGTTAGCCAACGCGTTGGTAGCAACCCATTAGTTATAGAGGCTGTCGGGTCTTTGGATGATGATGTCTATATCACCAGCATGGATGCTGAAAAGGTTAGAAGTGCTGAGAAAAGCTTTGGTGTTTTGTCAAACTGTAGAGTTATGCTCTTATTGCAATAAATGGGAAGGATTATTTTAAACAGACTAATAATTAGAATATTTATTAGTGTTCATATTTGAACGGTCATTCATTTTTTGAGTGGCCGTTTTTTTTGCCATATAATGGAAATTATCACAAAATAAATGAAAGAAGAAAATACAGCAGTCCTTTTATTAGATGATGGAAAATTATTTAAGGGGACTACTTTTGGGGCAACAGGTCAGTCTATAGGAGAGGTCTGTTTTAATACCGGCATGACCGGCTATCAAGAAATATTAACCGACCCATCATATGCAAAACAAATAGTTACCATGACAGC
>CAJWMI010000067.1 GCA_913043185.1 uncultured Fidelibacterota bacterium
TTCAGGATTGATCTGAATGGACAATATTCTAGGTGCATATTGAGATAGCTCATAAACCTCAGGAACAGCTTCATACATTTTATCGAGGATGTGCATTCTGCCTTCATGAGCCTGTTGAAGTGCCTCAGTTAGAAGTTCAAAAGAGATCCCCTCAATCTTTAGATCAAGCTGAATCGCAGATATTCCATCTCGAGTCCCAGCTACCTTAAAATCCATATCACCAAGATGATCTTCCAGCCCAAGGATATCACTAAGAATAGCGTTGCGCTTACCATCTGTAATAAGTCCCATTGCAATTCCGGCAACATGACCCTTGAGCGGCGCACCAGCACACATCAGAGATAAAGATCCACCACATACTGATGCCATTGATGAAGAACCGTTTGATTCCATAATCTCTGATACAATACGAATTGTATATGGAAAATCATCATAATCAGGAAGGGCTGGCTTTATCGCTCGCTGAGCCAGATTACCATGTCCTATCTCACGTCGACTGGTAAACCCAATCCTGCCTACTTCTCCAACACAGTATGGTGGGAAATTGTAATGAAGATAATAATTCTTTTTATAATCTTCATCCATGCTATCGATAATCATTTCATCGCTTTTTGATCCTAGGGTAGTAACTACCAATGCTTGAGTTTCCCCTCGAGTAAACAAAGCAGAACCATGAACTCTTTTTAGAATAGCTGGGTCAATCGTTATATCCCTAATATCTTTAGTTCCACGACCATCACTGCGTACACCTTCTGCTAAAATCATTTCTCTCATAGTCAATTTAAACTGATCATCAATAATTGATTTTATTTCTTTTTCTTTTTCTGGATGATTTTCCTCTAGTGATAACAAAACTTCATCAATAAGCTCTGTTTTTTTGATATCACGATCTTGCTTATCTACAACCTTTACTATATCACTAATTTGTTTACCTATTTTATCGTTAACCGCATCGATCAAAGCCTGATCAAGATCTGCTGCAGGTTCTTCAATTTTATTCACACCAACCCTGCTGGCTAGCTCTTCTTGCAATACGATGATTTCAACTATGTGGCTTTGTGCAAATTTTAAAGCGTCTACAACTATTGCCTCACTGACTTCATCTGCCTCACCCTCAACCATTACAATGTTTTCTTTATTACCAGAGACAACTAGCTCAAGGCTACAGTCTTCAAGCTGCAATCGAGTAGGGTTTAATACGAATTCATTATCAATCTGGCATACTCTTACTGTAGCAATTGGACCATGCCAAGGAATATTTGATATCATTAGCGCTGCAGATGCGCCAACACCTGCCCAAGTATCCGCCATATTTTCACCATCACTCTGGAGCACGGTGATCATAACCTGCGTCTCATTTTTAAACCCTTTTGGGAATAATGGCCTTATTGGTCTATCTGTTAGGCGGCTCGTAAGTACCTCACCCTCAGTTGGTCGAGCTTCTCTCTTAAAAAATCCTCCAGGTATTTTACCACTTGCATAGTGTTTTTCTCTGTATTCAACTTGTAGAGGGAAAAAATCAATATCCTCTCTCGCATCTTTTGCAGCATTCACAGCAACCAATAAAGTAGTGTCACCATAAGTTAAAACGACAGATCCAGCCGCCTGCCTGGCAATTTTGCCTGTCTGTATAGTAAGGGTTTTTCCTGCTATTTCTTTTTCTACATTAATCATAATATTTTATTTCTTCTTTCTTTTCCTATTTATTATCCACGTATAGATAATTCTTTAATTAGTTTCAGATATGAATCTGCGTCGCTACGAACTAAATATTTTAATAATTTCTTTCTCTGCGATACCAATTTCACTAGACCTCTTCTAGTGTGCTTATCTTTTTTATGTATTTTTACGTGTTCTGTTAATTCTGAGATTCTATGGGTAAGTATTGCCACCTGCACCTCAGTAGAGCCGGTGTCTTCTTTATTTTTCCCAAATTTTTTAATAATCTTTTCTTTATCTTCTTTTGTTATAGGCATTTATCCTCCTATTTCATATTTATCTTTAAGCGCAATGCACTTACTTTTATCTTTAGATAATTGTTTTGTTAATTCTTTAATAGACGAAAATTTCTTTTCACTTCTAATTCTCTCTAGAAATTCAATCCAAACAGTGTGACCATACAGATTGTCTGAATAATCATCAAAAAGATGAACTTCTAATACTAAGTCGTCTTCTTCAAAGGTTGGTCTAGTTCCAAAATTACACATTCCATAATGATTAAGTCCATTAATAATGCATCTTGTAAAATAAACACCTTTTTTTGGCATAAGCTGTTTTTTTTCAATTGGTGATAAATTAGCAGTAGGAAATTTTAATCCTTTTCCCCTTCCTGATCCGTGTACAACTTTTGCGCCAAAGCCATATATAGATCCAAGTTCATAATTGGCCCTTCTTATATAACCATTTTCTATCAATTTTCTGATATTTGTACTAGATATGGTACTATTACCATCGGTTATGGGATTTACAATTTCAATACCGATTTTATTTTTTTTACCATATTCTAATAAAAATTTGGTGTTTCCCGTTCTATTATATCCAAACGAATGATTCTTTCCTGCTACTATATATTTTGGACTAAAATATTTTACCATTATCTCATTCATAAATTGTTGAGCATTTATTTTCATAAAACTTTCATTGAAATCTAAAATGACTAACTTGTCAATTTTTAGTGTTTTAAAAATTTGAATTTTCTTTTCTAGACTCATAATTAATTTGATATTATGATGGTGTTTATCTGTTACAAACCTAGGATGAGGTTCAAACGTAATGACAGTAGAAGTAGTACTAATAGACTGCGCTATCGATTGCACTCTATTAATTATTTGAAAATGGCCCCTATGTAAGCCGTCATATGAACCAATAGTTACAACACTGCTAGATAGTGGTTCAAAATCTTCTAATGTTCTGTGGATATCCATTTCTCCTGAAATGATTCGACTGATATTGAGTCATTAACTAAATAATTCCCTACTTTTGTTCTTTTTAGAGAGGTTAAGTATCCAACAGTGCCTAATTTTTCAGCAATATCTTTTCCAAGAACTCTTACATATGTTCCTTTCGAACATTCAACACGAAATTTTATACTATTACTTTTAAAATCTATAAGATCTATACTATTTATATTTATATCAATATCCTTTCTATCTACCTCAATATTCTTTCTAGCTAATTTATACAGTCTAGTTCCCTTATGTTTCTTAGCAGAATACATTGGAGGCTGTTGTTTTTGACTTCCTAGAAAACTATTTAAAACAGATACTAATATATTTGATTTTATTTCAGGAATTTGCATCTCATCAACTATATTACCTTCAGTATCTAATGTATCAGTAGTTCTGCCTAATTCTAATTCAGCTTCATAAGTTTTATCTGATTTTGATATACTGGTCAATGTTTTAGTGTCAGTTTCTGTACCGATGATTAACACACCAGATGCAAACGGATCGAGCGTGCCACCATGTCCAACTTTTTTATGCTTTGTTATATTTCTTATTTTTTTTACTACGTCGAATGAGGACCAATCTATTGGCTTGTCTATATTAATTATCACTTATATCTAAATTTTTCATTAAGCTAGAAACATATTCAGTATATTCAAAAGTATCATCATAATAAAATCTTAAATCAGGTGTATGTTTCATTGATAATTCAGGACCCATATATTTTTTAAATGGCTTTCTGTGTTTATTTATCTCTATATCCATTTTATCCTTAGATATAGTTTGATTAATTACACTATAGAATACTTTGGCTATTCTTAGATCCCTTGCGACATCAACTTTTGTAAAGGTAACAAAACCCAAATAATTTAAATCAATGTATTTATTAAGGATGCCACTCAGAATATCAAGTATTTGTTTGTTTATTCTATCAATGCGATCATAGGGTTTATTATGGTTCAAACTAATATTTATTCCAGGGTTCTTTTGATTTCTTTAATCTCATATGCCTCAATCATATCACCTTCTTTGTATTTCTTTGCGCCCACTATCCCGATTCCGCATTCTAAGCCTTCTTTAACTTCTTTCGCATCATCCTTGAATCTTTTTAATGATTCAATCTTACCCTCAATAATTAATTCATCATCTCTATATAGTCTAGCATTTATATTTCTTTGGATAATACCTTCCGTTACCTTTGAACCAGCTATAAACCCAATATTAGGTATCTTAAACTGCTGTTGAACAATAGCTTTACCCATTATGTTTTCTACCTTTTCGGGCTCTAAGAGTCCTTCAAGTGCTAATTTTATTTCATCCACAACATTATAAATAACATTATAAATACGAATATCTACACCAGCTTGACTAGCTTGTAACTTTGCATTTGAAGAGACCTGGACGTTAAAACCTACAATAATAGCGTTAGAGGCTTCAGCAAGCAATACATCTGACTCAGTAACCATGCCTACTGCTTTATGAATAACCTTAATTTCAACCTCGTCATTATTTAGTTTAACTAAATTCTCAGATAAAGCATCAATCGAGCCATCGACATCACCTTTAATTATCGTGGGCAAGGTTTTTATTGAGCCTTCTTTAATCAAAGCTGACATTTCATTAAGAGAGAATGATATTCTTTTCTGTTCAATTTCTCTTCTCGTTTTTTGTCTTTCATTTGCTATTTTTTTAAGGTCTTTTTCATTATCAATGACCGCAAGTAAATCACCAGCTTTTGGGACTGATTCAAATCCCTGTAATTGAACAGCATCAGAAGGTTCAGCGATTTTTAATCGTTTGCCTATTTCATTCATTATACTTCTAACTTTTCCTGAAAAGTCATTACATATAAAAGGATCACCAATTTTTAGAGTCCCTTTCTGTATTAGAACAGTTCCAATAGGGCCCAATCCCTTATCTAACTTAGAATCAATTACCGTACCCATAGCTAAACATTCCCTATTTGATTTAAGATCAAGTAACTCTGTTTCTAATAGGAGACTGTCTAATAGATCATCAATACCATCACCATTAAGTGCGCTAATTTCAACTGCCTGAACTTTACCTCCCCAGCTTTCAACTAAAACCTCGTTCTCAGACAATTCTCTTCTGACCTTATCAGGATCTGCACCAGGTTTGTCAATTTTATTTATAGCTACAATAATTGGCACACTAGCAGCCTTTGCGTGACTAATAGCTTCTTTGGTTTGTGGCATTACCGCATCATCAGCAGCAACAATAAGAATGACTATATCTGTTACTTGGGCACCTCTAGCTCTCATTGCTGTAAAAGCTTCATGCCCAGGAGTATCTAAAAAAGTTATAAACTTGTTTTCCTTTACCTTAACCTTATAAGCACCTATATGTTGCGTAATACCGCCTGATTCACCTGCTACAACCTTTGTATTGCGAATATAATCAAGTAAACTAGTTTTTCCATGATCAACATGTCCCATGACAGTTACAACAGGAGATCTTGATGTTGCTTTCTCTTTATCCTCATCAGTTTCTTCAAATGTAAATATATCTTCAGAGACATCATTAATTTTCTCAGCATTGTAACCAAAATGATTGGCTAGTAGCTCAATTATATCCCAATCTAGACGTTGGTTTATCGTAGCAAGTGTACCTAATTCAATACAGAATTCAATGACATCGCTAGATGACACCTCGAATATTTTTGATAGTTCATCTACACTTGAAAACTCGGGAACTTTTATAGAAGCTGCAATTTCTTCATCATGTTGGATTTTTTGGTCATCTTTAGATTTTGATTTTTTATATGTTTTTTTCTTCTTCTTAGTTCCAATCGCAGCTAATGTTGCTTTCACTTTTGTTTCTACGCTCTTCGAGACGACTTCTTTTTTATCTTTACTGCTTTTACTCTGTTTACTTGGACCAGGCTGACCTATCTCAGATTGAATATTTGATAAATTAATTTTTCGGAGTTTTTGTTTTTTTGGAGTAGTATACTTTTTCTTTATTGCTTTAACACTTTTACTACCAACCATCTTTTCATCTCTGCTTACAGGTACATCTATTATATCTTTTTCTACTTTCTGTTTTTCCTTCTCACTTTTAATCTTTTCTGTCTTTTCAATTTTTCTTTGTTCCTGAAGACTTAATAACTGGAGCTTTTTTTGAGATTCTTGTTTCTCTTTTAATCTTGTATCATGAATCTCTTTTCTTACCTGTTCTTTTCTAAATCTATCAACAAGCTTTTTATCTTTTGCAAATTCAGACATGATAAGATTATGAACATCATCGTTTACTGGAGACATATGGCTTTTTATATCTACTCCTTTTGTATCGAGAAATGATAATATATCTGTGTGGGATATATTTAGTTCTTTAGCTATTTGAAATATTCTAATTAACGCCATTATTAACCTTACCTATATATTATTCTTCTTCATCGCCTAAATCTTCAATATTATCTTCGCCATCATCTAATTCAGGATCTTCCCTTTCAATAAACTTCTGTACCGATGAATATATCTGTTCTACGGTAGATGTAGAAATTCCAGTGATTTCCAATAATGATTCTTCATCAGCATCCATCAAATCCAGCACTGTTTTGATATTCGCATCTAGTAAAGATTTTCCGATTTCTTTTGTTATACCATCTACTTCGGTCAACAATGTATTTTGATCATCTTGTAATCTTTTATATTGTTTTACTCCATATGCATCAATTCTATAACCTGTTAATCTTGAAGCTAGATTTATATTCATTCCACTCCTACCGATTGCTGAATCTAGGTTTTCATCTTCAAAAATAGCTATACAATACTCTTTATCTTCATCAATATACAAATTAACCGGCTTCGCTGGAGACAAAGCTCTAGAGATTAATATTTCTGGTTGTTCACTATAATTAACAATATCTATTTTTTCATTATTTAATTCTCTAACAACTGCTTGAATTCTACTCCCTCGCATACCCACGCATGCACCTACAGGGTCAATCCTTCTGTCATTGGACTGAACAATAATTTTGGCTCTCTCTCCAGGCTGTCTTGCGATAGATGTAATATCAATAATACCATCTTCTATTTCTGGAACCTCCATTTCAAATAATTTATTTAAGAAATAGTTATCACTCCTGCTCACCACAATATCTGGACCTTTTGATGTGATTTCAACAGATTTTATAACACTACGAACTGTATCACCTCGTCTATATCGTTCGGATTGAATCTGTTCATTTTTTGGTAGTCTTAGTTCTGCTTGATCAATATTAATGAAAACGTTATCACGCTGCACCTGATGAACAACTCCTATTACAATCTCACCAATGCGATTTGCATAATCTTCATAAATATAATTTCTCTCAACATCGCGTAATTTTTGAGCAAAGAAATGCTTGGCAGTATTGATAATTCTTCTACCAAATAGTGTTAAATCAATAACCTCAACAAATATATCACCAACAACTAATCCTTCAGCAGCCTCTGGCT
Organism: uncultured Fidelibacterota bacterium; assembly: GCA_913043185.1. Next base: position 7,406 of record CAJWMI010000067.1, read on the forward strand.
CTTTTTCTATTGCTTCATCAAGAGTAATCTCTACTTTATAGTCATCAACTTCCTCAACAATTGTTTTTTCTGCATATATCTCAATCTCACCTTTATCTAGGTTAACAATACAACTACAATTAGATGAGTCTCCATACTCTCTCTCTATTATATATAAAAACAATTCTTCCAAGATTGTGGCTAATTCAGATCTTTCAACATTCTTTTCTCGTGCTATCTCTGAAAATACTTCTATTAGTTCTCTATTAACCAAAACTCCTCCTCGCTACTAATCAAATGAAATTTTAACTCTGGCACTAATTATATCACTATAGTCAATAAAATGTTCAACCTTACCATCTTTAACATTGATACCAGTTTTATTATTTCCTATTAATAAAAACGTTTCTTTAATCGTGTTATCTTTAGATCGATACTCTAATTCAATTTTTCTACCAATATTTTTTTTATACTGAAAATTCTTTTCTAGCCTTGAACCAATTCCCGGAGTTCCTACCTCTAGCCTCACTCCATGAGGAAAATTAGATAAAATATCCTCATTGTTTTTTATTTCTTTCGCCAGTATAGCGGTTTTATCCACCGATATATCATTAGCGGAATCAATGATAATTTTAATAAAACTAGAATTTGAATCAATCTTTACCGATAATAATTCAATGTCCTGCGTAATATGCTTTTCAATAATTTCTCTTAAATTTTCCATAGCCCATAAAACAAAAGTGGGCCTTTCAACCCACTTTTCATACCTAATAAATTATAAAACTTGTTCTATTATTACAATAGAACAAATAAAAACCTACATCATACCAATTAGCTCCTCACTTCGTTGCTTTAAGTGTATCGGCAACTTTTTTTCTAACAAAATTTCATTTAGAATATTTTGGGCAATTTCTACTTTATCCTGTTCAATAAGAATAGAAACTTTTAATAATTTAAACTCATTACTAATATTATTATCCAAGCCTAAATCCACACCTCTATCAAGCAATTTAATTGCTTTATCAAATTCATTATTTTTCAATGCGATATTTGAAAGTATTTTAATTGTTCCAGGGATAAGAATATCTGGTTCTGAATCATTAAGATATTCATTCAAATATGATTCCGCTATAATTAATTCATTATTTTCAAAAGAAATTTTTCCTAGATAATAATTTGCAATATTAAAACTATTAGTACCTGAAAAATCTGATAATATTGATTCAAATTGAAATTTTGCATTTTCATAGTCCTCATTATCAAAAGCTACCAATGCCATACCCAAAGCAGAATTTGAATCAATATCTTTTTGGACTTGTTTATTTAATAGAACATTGACACCAATAATTACAGCTATTAGACCAAGAGCAATGTATAAATAAGTCTTTTTGTTTTGTTCAAAATTATATTCGATCTTATCTACAGTCTCAAGAAAAGGATCTCTTTTTATCTCTTTTCTGGTAATCTTTCTTTGAGGTTTCAGCATATTAAATATTATTTCCTATTTTTAGTACCCTCGGCAGGAATCGAACCTGCATCTAATGCTTAGGAGGCACTTGTTCTATCCATTGAACTACGAGGGTATACAGG